>VGMA01000191.1 GCA_016866575.1 Chlamydiota bacterium | reverse complement strand
GCTGCACATTTTTAAACTCTCACCTTGAGGCGGGGCAACATCAAAACTTCTTCTCCAGATATGCACTTGCTCTTTGCCGTACTTTGCCCTTGTTTCATCTTTGTCTAGCCCTTGAAGATCTCCGTAGTACCTTTCATTGAGCTCTTCGGCTCTAAACACCGGGATCATTTGCTCTTTAAGATCTAAAGGGAGTGCATACTTTGGATCATGAGGATGAACAATATAAGGGATTTTTTCATTTTCGGCCAAAGCAATCATAGCAGTTTGCGCACTTCGCTCTAAATAAGAAATAAAAATCGTGTCAAAAGAGATTTTTTTTAGCCGCTGCCCTGCCCTTACTGCTTCGTCGATTCCTTGCTTGCTAAGAGGGATATCGATCCAGCCTGTAAAGCGATTTTTTAAATTCCAAGCTGATTGGCCGTGCCTTAAAAGTACTAACATTTTTTTCTTCCTTTACACCATCTAGTTTAGCTGATATTCTGTTTGTCATGCGATTAATAAAGTTTCTTTCAAAAGCAAATATTTCTTCAAGAAGAGAAGTGGAAAAGCTCATCAGCTTTCATCACGTCAAAGTGAACGGCAGATTAGCAAGCTCCCCTTTCCAAGAAATTGACCCTTCAAGGGATCGGATTTTTGTCCGAGGTAAACAAGTAAAAATGCCTAGCTCTTTTGCCTATTTTTTAGTGCATAAGCCTGTAGGTTACATCTGCTCAAATAAAAGAATGGGCACGCAAAGACTTGCTGTCGATCTTTTGCAAGGAAGAGGCAGACTCTTCACTGTAGGACGGCTTGACAAAGACACAAGCGGCTTGATTTTGATCACAAATGACGGTGATTTTGCAGAAGCTGTCAGCCACCCTAGAAACGGCATCCATAAAGAATATCTTGTTAAAACTGAAGAGGAAATCACAGCAGATCACCTCAAAAGATTAACTGAGGGAACCATCATCGATCGCACTCTTGTAAAGCCTATCAGCGCTAAAAAAATGAGACGCGGCACGCTAAAAATTGTTCTTGGCGAAGGGAAAAAGCACGAAGTACGAGAGCTTGTAAGACATGCCGGATTAACACTTACTGCGCTAAGCCGCATCCGCATTGGAAGCTTGCATCTTGGGAAAATGCCTCCTGGAGACTACAGACCTCTTTCTATTGCAGAACGAGAAGAATTAGCACCCTCTCTTGCAGACAATTCAGAAGATATTTCTCTATAATAAGAGACTTTTTGCATATCTGTTTTGTAAAAAATAGAAGAATCTATACAATGAGGATATGTTCAATTTTGCAAAACTCTTTGGTAAAGGTCCTTTTTCCGGCTTACAAGCGCACATGCACAAAGTAGAAGGGTGCATCGCTAAATTGCAAGAAATTTTCGATCTGTTTTTTGAAGGAAAACATGAAGAGATCGAAGCCAAAGCTCTCGCTTTATCTGATGAAGAACACGAAGCGGATATCATCAAAAATGAAATCAGAAACAATTTATCCAAAAGCTATTTTTTGAGTGTCGATCGCTCACAGCTACTCGAT
>VGMA01000190.1 GCA_016866575.1 Chlamydiota bacterium | reverse complement strand
AAAGGGAGATGGAATTTTTACATCTTCTTCAAAAAGATCTTTATTCGCAAAAGGAAGAGCAAACTTTTCTACATCTACCGGAAACTCTTCTTGAGCTGTTTTTTCGATCATGACTAAAGCTAGATACGCTGCAGCTTGATCAAAAGTATTAGCGCTCAATCTGTATCTTTGCAGCATATCTTCTAACCTTTTGATCATAGGATGATCTAAAGAGAAAAAAGATGGCAGGACAAAAGCTAAAGACAAAAGAGTCTTCGGGCAATATTTATAAAGACTTTCTACAATAAGAGCGATTTTCTCTTGAGAGACTACTTCTTTTAAAAGCTCTTCAAAAAGGGCTCTAATCGGCTCATGTGGATGATAAAGAGAGATGCAATTTTGTTTAAAAAATGGCACAAATCCAAAAGAACTCCGGCTCTGATTAGAGGGAGTTCTTTCGTCGATTTTATGGTTCGCTTCTTCCGCTCCTGCTTGTGCAAGATAACAGTTTGGCGTATTCATCATATATTAGGTATAGAGTTGGTCTGCTGACTTTGTTGCTCTTTGTTTTGAAGATGCAGCTGTCTGCGGTCCTTCAACTACCTGTCTCATCTTTTTACCAGAAGTGAATTTAACTGCATGTCTTTCTGGAATTACGATAGCAATGTGTGCATTCTTCGGATTGCGTCCGATTTTTTGTTTTCTCATAACAACTTCGAAAACACCAAAATCACGGAACTCTAGACGATCGCCTGAAGATAAACAATCGATGATTGAATCCAAAAATTCTTGAACAACTTCTCTAACATCGTTTGGATGTCGATTGGTTTTTGTGGCGATTTGTGTGATTAGCTGTTTTTTTGTTCTCGTTGCCATAAAATCAACTCCTTTTTTTTGTACATTTGCCCTCATTTTTGTATCTTGTTGATTTTGAGGCAAGTTCTTTTTTATAATTTTTTTTCGCTAAGTGCGAAAAACCCAGAAAAGATCAGCTTTCGCTAAGGAAAACGACAAATTTTTTTTTCTTTCCTGAACCCAAAACTAACTTATTTCCTTGGAGAATATCTTCTTTGGCAACAGTCTTTTGCTCATCAAGAATTTTTTCTCCGTTGATATAGGCACCTTGACTTTTGATGAGTCTCTTCGCCTCACCTTTGGATGGCAAAAACCCGCTTTCTACAAAAATATCCACAAGCAATCGCCCTTCAACCTTGGATAAAGGAATCTCACAATGTGGTAGTTCATCAATAACGGCATCTAAAAGCTCTGGATCAAAACTATTTGCCGCTTGAGTCGCTTTAATCGCTTTGTCTAACCCTTCTTCGCCATGCACAATTAAAGTAACTTCTTTTGCCAATCTTTTTTGCAAAGCATTAGGCTCGTAATGAGGATTTTGCATAGAAGCTTCGAGCTCTTTGATCTCTTCAAGATCTAAAAAAGTCAAAACCTTGAGCAAGTGGATCACATCTTGATCTGGTACTCTTAGAAGATACTGATAAAACTGATAGGGAGAACATAAATCTTCAGATAACCAGACAGCTCCTTG
>VGMA01000189.1 GCA_016866575.1 Chlamydiota bacterium | reverse complement strand
AGGCTGCATTCCATGCTTGTTCTCGAATTATATTCCACCTACCAGTAAAGCGTTTTAAGGGAAGCGGAGCAGTAGGCGCACTGTAGCATTGTTCTAAGTCCATAAATCTTTTCCAGCAGGAATCAAAATTTAGCTCAGCCAAGTTTCGCATGGTTTGTCGTTTTTGATAACTGTTTCGACCAGGGATCTCAAACTTATGTTCAAGGGTGTAGCCCAAAGGTGAAAATAGTGATGAGAGTGCTTCATAATGTACTTTAAGCTCTCGAGGAGGCTTTAATTTTTGCTTCAAGATCTTTCGCAGGATCTTTGTCAAAGATTCTCTTTCTCCCGATTTATAATGTGTTACTTTTTGACGAATCGCTATTTTGTCTTTTGAGGGAGAGAAATGCTTAGCGATATTAATTCCTCTTTCTATGTTCGACTGGGCTCTCCGAAAAATCTGCGGGATCTCTTCAATAGGACGGAAAAAGGAGGTGCGGTGATGAAATTTGTTCTTTGATTCATCATCATCTCTATCTGTTTTTTCTTGAAAAAAAGCCTTAATAGCAGAAGGGCTAGAAGAAATGAAACCGAAGGCTCGAAATTCCCACATGGCACAACTTAACCGATTATGAAGAGAGGAAGATAAAGTCTCTCTTGGATATGTGACCATTCTTTTAGTGTACACCAACTCCTTTCTAGTTCTATAACTGCGATGGTATTGCCAGATCTTCTTCCAATTATATTCATGGTAATCAAGAGAAAGGGTGCAAAGCTCGGCTTGCTGAGTTAATACATCTGTTTCTATTTGTCCTATAAGATCCTTGAAAAAGGGGTGTGCTCGCATTTGCACTATGAATTGGATAAAAAGGGCATAGAACACCTCATCTTGACGGCTTTCAAGAATTCGATCACATACCTCATCAAAAGCCTTATGGAACAAAAGAGGATCTTGTGGTAGAAGAATTGTCATAAAGTTGCCTCTGGGTTTTCTATGAGGTTGTTGCTAGTTTTTTGAAGGACTCGGGCAATGTGCTCTTTGCTAAAATGAGCATATCTTTTGGTCATAGTAGGCGAGCGATGTCCTAAAATTTCCATCAGTTCTCCTTGGGTGGCACCATTCATAGCTAGGTGTGAAGCACATGTGTGTCGAAGGTCGTGAAAATTGAAGCCTTCTTCAATTTGGGCATCTCGCAGTGCCTTATCAAACGCTTTTCTAATCATAGAAGGGGGGTGTCTTCTTTCTGGATTTTTTGCTGGAAACAGATAGTCTTCAGGTGTTTTTGGGTTGTCTAATGCGTCTAAATAGGAAGAGACTGGGCTAGGAATTGGTATTGATCGGCTATCACCGTTTTTTGTTGTCTCCAGAGTAATGAATCCATTTTGGAGATGCTTCCAACGAATATTTACGATCTCACCGAAGCGCAAACCCATTGAGGATGCAATGAGTACCATTCCATAGAGATATGGATTGCGGCTTTGTTTACAGCAATCAAGGAGCCGATTAAGTTCATCGCGATTAAGGAATCGATTGCGTCCTTTGTTCTCTTT
>VGMA01000188.1 GCA_016866575.1 Chlamydiota bacterium | reverse complement strand
AAAAAAATAGCACTCTGCGTCTTGCAAAAGGGCTCTAGCTATAAAAAGCCTTTGCTGCTGACCACCTGAAAGCTCGCTGATTTGTCGGTGGATAAACTTTTCAAGTCCGAGCCTCTCAAGTACATGCATAGCTTTTTGCTTATCTATTTTGCTGATCGGCTTCCAAAAATACTTCTTGGAATAAAGCCCCATTAAAGCAACTTCTAGCACCGTAATAGGAAAATCCCAGTCAATTCCGCTTCGCTGCGGAACATATGCGATTTTAGCGTGCCCACCCATCAAAGGCTTGCCTTCATAAAGCACTTGACCTGTCAAAGGCTTGACAATGCCAACCATCGCTTTAATCAAAGTACTTTTACCAGCTCCATTAGGTCCTACAACAGCTATTGTCTTACCAAGCGGGATCTCTACGCAGATATCCCATAAGGCAGAGCGCGTATCGTAGCACACCTTTAAATCTTCAATTACGATCTTTCCCATTCGCTTTTCATTACCTTCGCATTGTAGTGAACCATAGAAGAGACACTATCAGCGCCACTTTCTTTATCTCCTAGCGTATCGCCATAAAGAGCTTGATTGGATAAAATAATATCAACACCCTGTTTTTGACAAACATCAACAATCTTCTTTAGTGATGCTTTGCTTAAATTTGATTCAGGAAAAACCACCCGAATCCCATATTTTTTTAAATACGCCACCATGTTTTGGATATCTTTTAAACTCACCTGCCCCTCTGGAGCTAACCCCTCCGGAGCTCTTACCCTATTTTGCCAGCTTCCATTATCCCTTTCTTCTTTTGTCGCTAAATACCTTCTACCAAAATAGTGAAAGGCATCGTGACTAGTTACTAGATACCTTTTTTGCGAAGGGACCTTTTGCATCATTTGATAAATTTTACCATCTTCATCGAGATAATTTTTTTGAAACTCTTGAAGATTTTTAGAAAAAAAACTCTTTCCATCAGCTTGCACATCAGACAAAACTCTTTCAACTAAAATCCCTGTCTGTACCCAAAGGGACAAATCCATCCATATATGAGGGTCTACTGTTTGATCGAAATAGACAAAATCTGTCATTCCCTCACTAATGGCAAAAGCCTTTTTATTTGTTTGCAAACGGCTCGCTAAGCTCGCTCCATGCTCAAGACCAAGCCCGTTGTAAAAAATCAGATCAGCGCGATCAAATTTTTCTGCATCCCCTTTTCTTAACTCGTATGAGTGAGGATCTATATCTGCTTGAATTAGCACCTCTACATCCACGCGATCTTTGCCGATTTGACTAACCAAATCACCAATCATCATGGTTGTTGCTAAGACCTTGATTTTACCACTATCTTCAACCATCCATCGATGGCTGTTTTCATTTTTTGAACATGCTGTTAAAAAAAGAAGTGCACTAAGAAGTAAAAAACGCATCAGTATAAATCCCTTGGCTGCATCCTTGCGAAAACCTAATTTTCCATCCAAAATTGCCCACCTTTTCCATAGAGAGAATCTCGCTATCAACCTCTATCTTCTTTCTTGAGCAAGAAGCGCAAGGACAATTTTGCTGTAGCTGCTTACCT
>VGMA01000187.1 GCA_016866575.1 Chlamydiota bacterium | reverse complement strand
TCTATACCACCTACACAGTCAGCCTCTTATGCTAGGCTGCAGTCAGATGTTTTTGAACTTTTTCGTAAGATGGTGGGAATTATGACCATTGAGCAAACAAAAGGGGTATCAAAAACAACGATCACGCTGAATATGCCCGGCTCAGTGTTTGATAAATGCCAAGTGGAGTTAAATCACTACGACACCGCCCCTCACTGTTTCAATGTTCAGTTACTTGGCAATGAACAGGCAGTGAATTATTTCAACGCCAACATGGCAGATCTTGCTGCTGCTTTCCAAAATAGCCGTTTTGCTTTTAAAGTCAATTTGCAGCGTCCAGTACTTTTAAGTGATTCTAAACCTGTATTCAAAAGAAAAGAAGAAGAGCCCAGAGAAGAAAAAGAAAAAGACTCTGAAACAGATTGATGCTTTTATTCTTTCATAAGCATCGCAATACCGGCTGTCATAATCACAACGGCAAACACCTTTTTCAATACATTTGTAGGCATCTTATGCGTCAATTTAGCCCCTACTTGAGCTAAAATAAAAGAGGCAATACCCATGGGAACTAAAGCAGGAAGATACAAATACCCTAAAGCATGCGGGTGGATGAAAATAGGATCATCGGGAAAGAAAAAGGCGATACTTCCTACTGAGGCTAAAATAAAGCTAAGCACTGTAGATGTTCCAATAGCTTCTTTTAGCGAGAGCTTACAGTAGACAAGTGAAGGGACGATCAAAAACCCTCCTCCTATTCCCAAAAGGACGGATAGAGCACTGATCACATAACCTATCACATTCATAAAAAAAGGATTGGGAAATTTACTTTGGATTTGCGGCGGATGCTCTTTCATCCAAAAAAAGTAAAACCCTAAAATCACCTCGAATATACCAAACATTCTTTGAAGTGTGCCGCTAGGAATGTCTTGCGCAAGTAAGCTTCCGGTCATTGCACCTAAAATGAAGCTAAGCGCTACTTTTTTGATTACTGACCATCGTACTCTTTTGCCAAAGTGATGGGTTTTTGCTGATGCAAACGTAGTAAAAATGACAGTTGCTAAAGAAGTAGCAATAGCTGTTTGCATTGCAAAGCTTTTAGGTATATCAAAAAAAGGGAGTAAAAAAATCATCGCAGGAACAGCGATTGTGCCTCCTCCGATCCCTAATAGACCAGAAAGAAAGCCAATGATGCTCCCCAAGACCAAAAAGAAAAGAAGCTGTAAGAACATTTCCATATCTTTCCCGACATATATCGTGTATACTCAAAAAAATACAGCGAAATCTATGGAAGAAATCAACATTATCCCCTTACCCGTTGAGAAGCTGAATCTTGAAGATTCTGATCTTCCCGATTGCTCTTTTCGCTCTCTTTTAGAAGAAGAAGAAGAAGCAATTGAGACGATGACCATTCCAAGCTCTTGTATTTCCCCTATGCAGATGATCCAAACTGTAGAAAAAGAAAAGCGAGCTGAAGCTATCAAAACGATCATTCCGGTTTTGGCTAGAGAAATTTCCATCTCTATGGAACATCTTAAAGATAGCGGCATGCTGGAAATGAAGTGGGAAATTCAGACGCCAGATCTACAAGAGATCGAAATCTATGTTCGTCACTTCGATACAGCACCTGACAC
>VGMA01000186.1 GCA_016866575.1 Chlamydiota bacterium | reverse complement strand
CCATTTTTTGAGGATAGGGAGAATGTTTTCACTGTGGATTTTTAGTTTTCCTTCCATATCTATGTCTCTATTGGTATAAAATTTCGATGTTAATCATGCCTGTTTCTTGCAAGATGATCAAGATGATGACAAGAGGGCATATCCAACGCACCATGAAAAGCCAAGCGTTTACGATGAAACTGTTAGCTTCGCAGCCCATGGAAAATTCCTCTTTAACGACCTCTTTTTTCATGACCCATCCGATAAAGAGGGTAGACAAAAGGGCCGCTATGGGCATCATCCAGCTTGCGGTGATATAATTCATTGTGTCAAAGAAGTTTTTGCCATAGATCGTTTCCCAATTAGGGAAGAGTTGTTTTGATCCGGCAAGAGCGCTTGGTACCCCTAGAATAAAGGTGCCAAGAGAGGCAATCCAGGTGGACTGTTTTCTTGAAAAGGTGGTAGTTTCCATCAAGTTGGCTACGAGCACTTCAAGTAGTGAGATGGTGGAGGTGAGTGCTGCAAAAAGTAGCAAAACGAAGAAAACGGTCGATATGAGGATGCTTGCAGGCAATTTTGCAAACAAGACTGGCAGTGTTTGGAAAACAAGCCCTGGTCCTCCTTCTGGGGAAAACCCAAAAGAAAAGACGATTGGATAGATCATGAGTGCAGACATAATCGAAACAAACGCGCTCATCACTGCGATCAAGATCGCATTGTAGGGGATGTTCTCTTTAGGCTGCATGTAGCTTCCGTAGGTGATCAAGATCCCAAGGCCGACGCTCAAGGTAAATAAAGCCATCCCTAGGGCATTGAGAACAGCAGAAGGGGTAAGCTTGTGGAAGTCGGGCTTGAAGACAAAACTCATCGCTTCAGAAAATCCTGGCAGCGTGGCGCTGTAGCAAAAAAGAGCTATGAGCATTAAAAAAAGTGCTGGCATCAGAATCTTTGACCAGTACTCAATCCCTTTGCGCACTCCGGAGTGGATGATGCCGATGTTGATGAGTAAGAAAAGCAAAAGCCAAAAAACGTTGATTCCGGGGGATGCGAACAAGGTGGTAAAGATGGCTCGGATCTCTTCGGCAGATTTTCCTAAAGAGAACTGGTTTAAAGACATCAGGGTGTAGCTAAGTACCCAGCCGGAAACGACACAATAAAAAGATAAAATGATGAAGCTTGTGATCACATTGAGCCAGCCTAATATTTTCCAATTGGGGGACTGGTCGCTGAGTGTGCTGTAGGCTAAAACAGCGCTTTTTTGCGCTTTTCTTCCTAAGATCAGCTCTCCTATGAATACAGGAACTCCGATAAAGACTGTGAATAAAAGGTATAGAAGAACAAACGCTCCTCCTCCGTTTTCTCCTGCCATGTATGGAAAGCGCCATAAGCTTCCAAGTCCGATAGCAGAGCCTGCTGTAGCTAAAATAAAACCGACTTTGCCGGTCCAATGTTCTCTTGCGTGTTGTGCCATAAGAAGAGCAGAATAACCGATTTGAATAATTGTGTCTAGCCTGAAGAGAGGTGGTCTAAGAAAAGGACTTTAGAAAATTTTATACTTATGGAAGAATGACGATTATGAAGGTACTACTCGCACAGCTCAACCCCACGATAGGGGATTTAGAAGGCAACACGAAAAAGGTGTTGCATAGCATGGAGAT
>VGMA01000185.1 GCA_016866575.1 Chlamydiota bacterium | reverse complement strand
ACTCTATTCTACCCGAAGATCCCCATTGGACTCAATTTTCTTTTTTGTTATTTAGAAAAAACAGATATGATGGTGTTATGATCGCTTCGAAGTACAAGAAGGCCGCTCCTCCTACGTGGAGAGAGATTTTTACAGAGAAAAGAGGTGGAGCTCGCTTGCTTGTGGGCCTGATCTTCGTCATTCTTTTGGCGACTTTTCTCCATTTTCGCGAAGTAAGAATCGATGTTTTAGAGCTCGATGCCACAGCTAAGGGGTATATCGTTGCTCAAATAGATTTTTCTTTTCCCGATTCTGAAGCAACCTATGTTCTTAAGCAAGAAGCGATAAAAGATGTAGGAAATATTTATAGATTCAGAGAGTCTGAGATCAAGAAGGTTCGTCATCGCTTTGAGATGAACTTAATCAACAATCCACTTTGGAGAAAAGAGCAGGATGCAACTTTTGAAGAGATGTACAATGCTCTTGATGCTGTCGTAGACACATTGAAGTCTGCAAATATTACCGATTCGCGAACAAACAGCAAGAGAGAAGAGTTAAATCTTCCTCAAGGAACTTTTTACACTTCTAGTGATTTACAATTAGATGAGCCGGTGGTTCTTGACCCTTCTTTTTGGAGACAAGTCTCTGTTAATGTGATAGAAGAGTACAATTATCCTAAAGCTACAGTCGATTACATCATCCGTTTTTTTGGTGAGCACCCCTGGCGACTGCAAAACGATCTCGATTCATACCGTTATTTTAAGAGCCTAGTTGAAAAAACGATCCCCGAAAAATATACTTACATTAGCGCAGGAAGTAAAATCATCGATCAAGGCGAAAAGGTTACAGATCGTCACCTTTCGATGTTAGGGGCAATGAAAAAAGCTCTGGCAGATTCAAGAAATCTTTGGGAGTGGGAAACCATTTTAGGTTCATTTCTATTTGCCTTAAGCCTTACTTTGGCGGGAGTTCTTTATTTAAGGATTTTTCAGACAGAGGTCTACGTTTCTTTTAGACAGACCTCTTTAGTTGCCTCGATCATTATTTTGACGCTCTTTCTTTCTAAACTCGCCGAGTACATTTTGCTGCAAAATGATCATCAACTCATTGATTTTGTTAGATATCCTATTTTCATCCCTTTTGCGACTATTTTGTTTTGCATGCTTTTGAATCAGCAGATTGCGATTTTATTCTCATTTGCTCTTACAATCATCATCGGTATAACACTAGCAGTAGAGCACAGCAACTTCCTCTTTATCAACTTAATCACAGTGATTGGAGCGATACTGAGCTCCCGTTCTTTGAAAAAAAGAAAGGATGTATTTAGTACAGTTGCAAAAGTTTGGTGCCTTGCAGTTCCTGTCATGATTGCGTTCAATTTAGTTGGATCAAGCCTATTTAGCATGGCAACCTTAACCGATTTTTTTAGTGCAGGGATTTGTCTTTTCATCATTGCGATGCTTTTGATCGGCGTCATGCCTTTATTTGAATCTTTATTCAACGTCATGACAGATATTTCTCTTATGGAATTTCTCGATCCTAGCAATGAGCTTTTACGAAGACTTGCGCAAGAAGCCCCGGGCACATACCATCACAGTGTAACTGTCTCTAATTTAGCAGAATCTATAGCTTCAGCAATAGGAGCAAACCCGATCTTGGCAAGAGTTGGA
>VGMA01000184.1 GCA_016866575.1 Chlamydiota bacterium | reverse complement strand
TGGGGAAAAATTTTTAGAAAAAATTTTTACCCCAGGTGAAATCGCTTACTGTTTCAAGCACAAAAACCCCTACCCTAGACTTGCTGTACGATTTTCTGCCAAAGAAGCAGTAGCAAAGGCTCTAGGATGTGGCATTGGTCATGACCTTTCGTTTCTTGATGTCGAAATAGTTCATAAAGAGTCCGGCGCTCCAGAAGTGCGCTTATCTATTGAAGCATCGAAAAAATTCAAAAAGCCCCACATCCACATCTCCTTGTCACACACAGAAATACAAGCTACCGCCATGGTAGTGATTGACTAAAAGAAACAAAAGCTCGTATGCTTTGGACATGAAAAATTTTCCTTACGGCTTCTCGTTTTTAGGCATCGATTTTTCTCTTTGCACCGCTCCTATACCTTCTAAGCCCCTTTCGCTTGACGAAACGGCTTCTTTAGTGGTCGATAACCACGGTATTCCCTATTTTACACAGCAAATACGATGTAAACGTCTGCAAGAAGAGACCACATTTGTCCCTTTAAATATTGGCGAAACAGTACCAAGAGGCGCTGTGATCGTAGCAGAATTACCAAACTCAGATTGATATAAATCTAAACGAAGCAAATCCTTACTCCGTTTAGATCCTCTTTAAAAGAAAGAAAATGGAAATGTATAGGTCAATATAGCACTTGTTGAATATTGCGGATAACTTTTTGCAAACACTCTGTAAGCGCAGCTGAGGCTAATTTTACCCCATATGCCAAGTACATACGATCCTGTAAGCCCAAGATCTATACTTTGATGTTCTACGTTATAATAACCTTTGAATGTCTCTAGATCGATTGTGCTGTGCCCCCCTAAGCCAAAATAGCTAAGAAGAAACAACTCCCACTCCATGGTATTTCTTACGTTTCCTTGTAGATGGTAATCGAATCTGACCCAAGGATAGCCTTTATTTGCCTCTCCTAAGGCGAAAAAAGCCCAAGATCTATAATGCCAGTCAAAATAATCGTGCCACTCTTTTCCTAAAGATAGATTGACTTCAAGATTAGCCACATTGTGGTAAGGTGTTGAAGGATCATAGAGGCGATTAGGAGGAACAATTCGTAAGTTGCCTCCTAATGCTAAGCTAATAAAATCTCCTTGAAGATCATTCAAATAGCCTTTACGAGCAGAAACCCCAATACTTTCAAAACCAAAAGCTTTCATCTTTGTGGCATCGAATTCTACTTCTGCTTCGATATCGACATCGTCAAAAAATGCGACACTTACATCAAACTGCAAATAATTATTTGCAGAAGAGTATTTAGATCCACTCTGATTTGCTATCGAAGGATAATAATTGAATTCATACGAAAAATTTCCAACAGAGCTATAAGGCTCGGCAAACCAAGGTTTCTCTGTAAATGCAAAAAGATTGCTGCAAAAGGCTAGAAGAAGAAGTATACGCATTAATGTGCGCCTCTTAAAAAGTGCTCTACCTCAATCGCTGCCATGCACCCAGTACCTGCTGCAGTAATCGCTTGTCTATAGACAAAATCTTGGACATCGCCTGCTGCAAAAACACCATCAATTGTTGTTTTTGTAGTTCCAGGCATCACCTTAATATATCCGTTGTCATGAAGATCGATCTGTCCTTTAAACAGGTTTGTATTAGGTGTATGTCCTATTGCAAAAAAGACACCGCTAACTT
>VGMA01000183.1 GCA_016866575.1 Chlamydiota bacterium | reverse complement strand
GACTTTTTTTTCTTCCCAAGCAACAAAATCGCTTAAGCAGTCAGCTATTTGCGGGCGGTATTGTTTACGCAGTTTTTGTAATAAAGAGTGATTTGTCATTTAGCCCGATCTTCACATAAGAAAGTCTTTATTTTCAATAAAAAAACCGCTAAAACATCTATGAAATTCCTCCGTTTTCAACTTTGTTTATGAGATTTTAAACTTGTCACAAGCCAATTTTTCTAGTACACTATTGGCCCATGAATAACAAATTTATTTTTATCACAGGGGGCGTCCTCTCCTCTATTGGAAAAGGGATAACTTCGGCATGCATCGCAAATTTACTTGAATCTAAAGGTCTAAAAGTTGCTATTTGCAAACTAGATCCATATCTCAACGTCGATCCGGGAACGATGAATCCCTTCGAGCACGGAGAAGTCTATGTAACTGACGACGGCTCAGAAACAGATCTAGACTTAGGCCACTACAATCGCTTTAGCAATTCTCCACTCTCAAAAGCTTCTAACACTACATCTGGACAAATTTTTGATACCGTAATCAGAAAAGAGCGGCGCGGAGAATTTTTAGGTAAAACTGTCCAAGTAGTTCCTCATATTACTGATGAAATCAAATCACGAATTATTGCTGCTTCCAAACAGCAGCCTGATATAGCAGTAACAATCATCGAAATCGGCGGAACTGTCGGAGATATTGAATCTGGACCATTTTTAGAAGCAATTAGACAATTTAGAAACGAGCATCCAAGAGATTGCATCAATATCCATATTGTCTACATTCCTTTTTTGATCTCTTCTGGAGAAATCAAAACAAAACCAGCTCAGCACTCTATGCAGATGCTAAGAGAAAAAGGGATCTTTTGCGATATCATCTTGTGTAGAACAGAAGCTGAACTTTCCACTGACATCAAAGAAAAAATAGCCCTTTTCTGCAGCGTTCCAAAAGATGGTGTGTTTGAAGTAGTCGATGTAAAAAAGAGCATCTATGAAGTTCCTATCAATTTAAAAAAAGAAGGGCTTGAAGCAAAGATATCTTCTTTACTTCATTTAGAAGAAAAGCCTTCTGATACGCTAAAATGGGAAACGATGCTTCATCGCCTTTTCCATCCTATTGGGTCTGTCAATATCGCTATAGTAGGTAAATATCTACAGCATAAAGATGCCTACAAATCGGTTTTTGAAGCTCTTATACACGCAGGTATCGCTCATCAGTGTGAAGTAAAAATCGAATGCATTGAATCTGATAAAATTGAATCGCTTCAACATTTTGAAAAACTCGTTTCGGGCTGTGATGGTATATTAGTGCCAGGCGGTTTTGGAGAAAGAGGTGTGGAAGGAAAGATTCTTGCAGCACAATACGCAAGAGAGCATAATATCCCTTATTTTGGGATTTGCCTTGGTATGCAAGTGATGGTGATTGAATATGCAAGAAATGTCTTAGGACTTAAAGAAGCGCATTCTACTGAAATGGTAAAAAACGCTAAAGACCCTGTAATTTGTTTAATTTCTGAGCAAAAACATATCCTCGATTTAGGTGGAACCATGAGACTTGGCGCTTATAGCTGCCATCTAGAGCCTGATTCAAAAAGTTTTGAGGCTTATGGCAAATCACAGATATTCGAAAGGCATCGCCATCGCTATGAATTCAATAACGAATATAAAAAAGCTCTACAAGAAAAAGGGTTAAAAATCGCTGGATT
>VGMA01000182.1 GCA_016866575.1 Chlamydiota bacterium | reverse complement strand
GGTAAAGATCGTAAAAAGCTAGTGCATTATAAGCTGTTTTTCTACTTTGGAAAGTGGCATCAATCCAGGCTGTAAAGGTTGTTTGATCTCCATATGCTTTTAAGATCTCGCGAGCTTTATAGATCCTTTCTCCTATCAAAACAACAGCTTGCTTTTGGATCGATTTAAGTTCAGCCGTTATTTTAGTCAGCTCCTCTAGATCCCTTTCATAATATGTACTAGGATGTAAAAGAGCTGCTAATTCCTGCTTTTCTTGCGCTGTAAGTTCTTTAACGGCAAATAGTGAACGAAAACTATTGATAGGTGCAGCATCATTTCTTACCACACCTTGGCTTCTTTTTTCGAGAAACTGTTTTGCCATTTCAAGAGCTTCAGACATGCGCTAATTCCTTTGCTTCAACTCGTGCGTGAAATTCTTCTGCAAGTTTGCGATAATCATCCGAGGCCCTTGCATTTGGGTAAGCATCTACTACAGGCTTTCCTTTCAAAATCGCTCTTGAAACAGAAATATCTCTTCGAATTTTTGCATCAAACAGCTTGCCAGGGAAAGCCATTTCAATCGCTTCTACAAAAGCTGCATTCGTTGCGCCTCGATCATCCCAAAAAGAGAGAACCACTCCAATGATATCTAGGGGATGATTTTCTTGAATTTGCGCGTGGTATTCTTTTAAGCGATTGAGAGCTAAAATACTGTACGGCTCAGGAATCGAGCAAATGAGTGAATGCCTAGCTGCAAAAAAAGCACTTTGCGTAAGCCATCCAAGGCTTGGCGGCGTATCGATGAATACATAGTCGTAATTGACTTGTAATAGCGCTTTTCTTAGCCTTTCGTGTCCATATAGATCATTCACAACAGGTCCTGTTGCTTCAACGCCATCTAAATAAACATTAGCTGTTACAATATCTAGACCTTCAATAGCTGTATGCTGAATCACTTCCTTAATCGATTTTTCCCCTTGTAAAACAGGGACCATTGTCAAAAGCTGATCAGAACTAAATCCAAGTCCAGTACTCAAATTTGCTTGAGCATCGAAATCGATCAGAAGAACTTTTTTGTGAAAAAACTTCGCCAAATAGACACCAAGATGCAGCACTGTCGATGTCTTTGCCGTTCCCCCTTTAAAACTACAAACTGCTACAGTTTCCATATGCGGATCTCCTTATTTCGCGAAAAATCAACAAGCAAGCTTAATCTATGAATACAAATGAGCTTAATCTCATTGATGAATCGTTTATCATCACTGATCTCTACAATAGCGCACTTGCCTTTTATAGTCTTTTTTCTTTTATGCAACATCACTTTTAGAAGAAAAAAAACATCGATTTCTACTGAAAAAAGAAGGTGATTTCAAAAATAGGACTTTTCTAAAAACAAAAAAAGGAAAGAGCTTAAAGGCCCTTTCCTATCATACTACTTCAGATCAAAAATGCCGCTTGTTAGAGCGCTTCACTTGCATCAGTCGATGAATCAACTAGAGATTCTAATTCTACTGTATTAGTATCTACTTTTTGCTGCTGTTGTTCTAAAGAAGGTACTTCTTGTTCTCTATCAACTTCTGTATTGAGTTCTTCTGCTGCTTGCATGCCGCGATCGTGTGAATGGCAAGCTAGAGCCATTACGCCATAGAGAATACCAGCTGTTGCCACACATAAAATATCAAGAACGATCGCAGAAATGATAGCAATCACTTGTCCTAA
>VGMA01000181.1 GCA_016866575.1 Chlamydiota bacterium | reverse complement strand
TTTTTTCTCTGCAAAAGGGAAGTAAGATCAAAGAAAAAAAGGCAAGTAGGCAGGTGAAATGGAGCCCTGAGATGGCAAGCAAGTGGCCAAGGCCTAGTTTATTGATCAAAATAGGTAAAACATATTCATGAGTTTCTGCTGTAGCTAGAGCGCTGATAAAGGCATATGCCTGAGGCGAGGTGAGGTTTTTTCGCAAAATGCTACGTATGGTTTCTTTCCATTCATAGCGCTTTTTTGCTAAACCTAGAGTTTTTTTTATTGGTATAAACGCTTTTTTCGTCGATTTCCACTGATAACTTTGATCCTCTTTTTGAAAAAGAGTTCCTTCAATGAGATAGTCATATTCTAAAGAGGGTATTTGCTCTTTGTATCTATAAAATAGGGAAATGGGAATGTCGTAGAGATTTTCAAAATATTTGAGATCACCTTGAACAAGATACCCACTAGAAAATGAAGTCTTACATTTTTTTAGGGTATGAATATGAAAGTACCCTATACCTGTTAGTGGTTTTTCAATCTTTGGGGGTAGCAAAAGTAGATTAGAAAGAATTCCAAGTGATGCGATAGAAAAGATCAATAAGAGCTTTTTTTTATCTTGCAAATAGGTTGAAAAAAAGAGGGGGAGAGTTAAAAAAAGGGGAGGATACTGCCCCATCAATAGAGCAAAAGCAAATAAAAGAGCGGGGTGGGTTTCCCAAAATTTGCGAGAAATCATGGGCAAAGATGGTATATAAAAATTCTATTTAACGACACAAAAGGAAATTTTTGGATCCTTTAGATGGAAAATCTTAAGGATCCAATTCGTTATTTCTTATGTGGTTTGGGGATTTTTTCTTCAATTGAGCCATAGATAACTCTCGATCCTCTCTTTCCTGTCCAGGTATGTAGACACCATTCGAGCATGACGCTGATTTTATTTCTATGCCCTATGAGGTAGGCAATATGAACAAAGCCCCATATTAGCCAGGCAAGAATGCCTTTAAAGCGGATGTTTTTGAAATATCCTACCGCTTTCCAGGTTCCGATTGTTGCAAGGCCCCCCTTATCAAGGTAAGAGAACCCCTTTTTTCTTAATGGGGATAGATGCTTTTTGCTTATTTCTTGATAAACGAGCTTCCCAACGAATGTTCCTTGCTGTTTAGCAGCAGGAGCAACAGCAGGCAAAGCAGCTCCTTTATACTGGAAATTAGCTGCATCACCTATCACAAAAATTTCATTGTGCCCAGGTATATTCAAGTTGTGATCAACAAGCACTCTTCCCGATCTATCACATTCTGTGTGTAGCGTTTTCAATAAAGGCGAGGCTTGGTTTCCAGCAGCCCAAAGAATGTTTTTGCAAGGGATGAAACCTGTGTCTGTTTGTATGCCTTCTTCATTAATATTAGTTACTTTGCATTCTGTCAGAACTTCCACCCCTAATTTTTCTAGATCTAGTTTTGCCCTGTGAGAAAGAGCTGGGTGAAATGGGGGGAGTATGCGGTTAAAACCTTCAATAAGAATGATTCTTGCTTTTTCGCTAGAAATACGAGAAAAATTCTTTTTCAGAGTCTTTTTACAGATTTCTGCAAAGGTTCCAGCCAGCTCTACGCCTGTAGGACCTCCCCCGACAATGGCAAATGTAAGGTATTTGTAAGCTTCTGCTAAATCAGGGCATCTTTCAGCGATTTCAAACGAAGTAAGCACTTTTTCACGAATAGTAAGTGCGTCAGTAA
>VGMA01000180.1 GCA_016866575.1 Chlamydiota bacterium | reverse complement strand
TATCATTCGAAATAAGAAACTCTCTGCTATATTTTTAGAGTGCTCTTATTGCAATCATGTCGATAACAATCACCTCTATGGCCATCTCAAGCCCCATTTTTTGTTTGAAGAGCTCAATCACCTCGCTAAAATTGTCGATTCTACTAACAGCAAAAAAGCCCTTGAGGGTCTCAAAGTCTTAGTTACACACATCAAGCATCCACCCTTAAAACAAGATTCAGAAAAAACAATCCAAAATGAGCTCTATCAAGAAAATGATTTAGGAGTGGAGTTGATCTTTTTGCATCAAGGCGATAAAGTGATGTTATGAACTATTTTTTTATACTTTGCCTCATTTTTTGCAGCTCCTGCTTTTCCGTTGAAATTCCAGGAGGATCTGTTCTTGCTTATAGTGTAGAAGGAACTACCAAAGTTTTTTATCTTGAGGTCTCTAAAGTCAATAAAGAGATCTTCAACGTTGAAAAAAACGAGCTCAGTAAAACGCTTCTTGCCTACCATCAATCAACAGAAAACACAGAACACCTCTCTTATGAATCTCAGATCGCAAAGGGATTTGGATTCAATAACCAAATACCTGGACCTGCGATTGTTGTAACAGAAGGTGACGATGTCCGGATCATTTTAGAAAACAAACTCGATACTCCCACTTCTTTGCAATTCATGGGTATGAATTTACCTTATGATCAAGAAAGTATTGTTAAACCGGGAGAGAAAAAAGTTTATTCTTTTAAAGTTAGTCAGCCTGCAGGAACTTACCTTTATGAAAGCGGCTATCAAACCCAGATTCAACTCGGGATGGGTTTGAGCGGTCTTTTTATTGTTGAACCTAAGCAAAAAGAAACGATCGATCACGATTTTGGTTTTGTTCTTCAAGAGTGGGACTTATCTGAAAATGGTGATGTTCGTCCTTTAAGCATCAATTGCAACTGGTTTACGATGAATGGCTATACAGCACCTAACATTCCTGTCTTAAAAGTTTCTGAAGGATCTGTTGTGCGGCTACGCTTTGCAAATACTTCTGGAGTTAGCGATAGCCCTATGGTACTGCATGGCTTTGCTTTTAGAATTACAGGCACTGAAGGCGGCCCGGTAGATCCCATCTCTTCTGGCAATTACGTAGCAGTTGTAGTTGTCCATCCAGGAACCACTCGCACTGTAGAATTTCTAGCAAGTCAGCCTGGTTTATGGAAACTTAGCTGCTCTATTCCCCAAAAAACTGTCAACAACCTCAATAGATACACAAACGAGCAAAATCTTAATGCGATCTCAGTAGGCGGATTATTTACTTATGTTGAAGTTCTTGGAAAAAACAGTTCACCAAGTACTATTCAATAAATAAAGGAATTGATCTTGCGCATAGTCATTACGGGTGCTTCAGGTTTTGTCGGATCCCATCTTAGTCTTTATCTTAAAAGCAAAGGCTACAGTGTTACTTGTATAAAACATGGTTTTTGGAACTGCCGAGAATTTGAGCATGCTACGGCCTTAATCCACTTAGCTGGGGCACCTATTGCCGATCGCTTTTGGACAAAAGCGCGCAAAAAGGTTCTTTATTCTAGTAGGTGCGAAACCACCAGATTGCTTGGTCACATCATCAAAGAGATGAAATACCCCCCTAAAGTATTCATCTGTGCTTCAGCGATTGGATATTATGGCAATCGACCTTCAGAAACATTAACAGAAGAAAGTCAAAAAGGAAGCGGTTTTCTTTCTGATCTTTGTGAAGAGTGGGAACGCTCAAC
>VGMA01000179.1 GCA_016866575.1 Chlamydiota bacterium | reverse complement strand
TTATGGCATTTCGCTACTAACAACCAATACGATTTTTGAACTTGTATCCTACGCGTGGTTCGGTCTTGGAGCTTCATTTGGTCCACTTGTACTCTTTAGCTTATACTCGAAAAAAGCAAATAAATATGGCGCATGGGCCGGAATTATCGTAGGAACAACGATAGCTGCTATATGGCCTGTTTTCAACAAAGCATTTGATTATGAAATTCCAACGCTAATCCCCGCTTTTTCTCTTAGCTGTTTAGCTATTTGGGCAACTTCTTTAGCAACACAACATTTAACTAAGGTAGACTATGAGACCTCTGTTTCTGATTTCTAATGATGATGGTATTGACGCACCAGGGATCGAAACTTTATGGGAAACTGTAAAAGAGATTGCTGACATTGTTGTTGTGGCACCTGCAACTAATCACTCTTCAGCAGGAGCTAACTCTACTTTATACAAAGAGCTCCATGCAGAAAGAGTGTTTAAAGAAAAAGGGATCGAGGCATGGAAAGTATTTGGAACGCCGGTAGATTGCATCAAAGTTGGTCTTTCTCAGTTTGTTCCAAGAAGACCTGATTTGATCATTTCTGGCATCAATAACGGTAGCAACCACGGAAAAAATGTCTTCTACAGTGGAACTATTGCAAATACAGTGCACGGCAGCTTCCACGGCATCCCTGGCATTGCTTTTTCCCACATGGTTCGTGAAGAAGGAGAACATCCCCCATATGCCAACACAAGAAAATATATCAATCCGATCATCCAACATTTTCTACAAAATTCGATTCCTGAAAAAACGGTAATCAGTGTCAATTTTCCTTTCCTTGAAAATTGCGAATTTAAAGGGCTTAAATTCGCTAAACAAGGATCAAGCTACTGGAACCAGTCCGTAGAAGAAATCCACTCTTCTGAAGAGCGCAAAATCTTTAGACACGCTGCAACATGGACACATACCGACGACCAAGATCAAAGTGATACAGTCTTATTGAATCAAGGCTATATCACAATCACTCCATTAAGAGTGCACGATCTCACAGACGAGGAGTTTTACCTGCAGCATGCACATAAGCATCTAAGCGGTGTAGAGAATCTCTTTGAAGAGACTCCATAATCTCTTGGCATCCCTCTAAGACATAAATACGCTTAAATTCATCGAGAAGTAAATCGCTATAACGGCGATCTACGATGTGCTCGCTTTCTGAGGGGTGCTTACTTTGGTATTCTGCTGCTAAAATCATCAGGTTGGTTAATTTTTGGACCTTTTTTTTGATTTTTGGTGCAATTTGGAGCAATTCTTCCTTCGATTTCACTTCTCGAAGATCGAAAATCAAAGATTTTGCAACAGAGGTTCCTTCACTGTGGAAATCCTCTCTGCTATTGGGCTGGCACGATGCTAGCAAAAGAAAAAAAATTAAATAAATTCGCATTTTATAAATATTAGCTTGTGAAAAATTTCTAGTCCAATTAAACTCCTTGTCATCTTGAGGGCGCATAGCTCAGTTGGTAGAGCGCCTGCCTTACAAGCAGGTGGTCATAGGTTCGAGTCCTGTTGCGCCCAAGATGATATTATGTGCGGTGGTAGTTCAATCGGTTAGAGCACTAGCCTGTCACGCTAGAAGTTGCGGGTTCGAGTCCCGTCCACCGCGCCATTATATCTCAAGGAGGACCAGTGTGCTTTTCTAAAGAAGTAAGTTACGGAGCGACCGTACTGCTCGCAACATCAGGCATCCTCTCTTTAGCCATCACTTCAAAAAGAAAACAATGGCGATTTTACCCTTTTGCAATCATAC
>VGMA01000178.1 GCA_016866575.1 Chlamydiota bacterium | reverse complement strand
TTAAATTAAGGTATACGAATCTCAATATTTTTTTGTCTTTAAAAAAGAGGGGCTTTTATTTCATAGATATTAAAAGTCAGCCTTATAGATTAAGACTGACTGATATAGACTACTTAAGCTTGTTTGAGATCAAGATCTTGTCAGCAGTAAGGTACTATTTCGGCGATGCGAGAGCTTATTGGAGGATGAGATTCAAAATAGGAGTTTCCTTCATTATCTGTCAGAGCAAGGGATATTTTTTCAATAAGTGTTGGATTGGAATCTGTTTTAGCGCTTTGAGTAAAAAGTTTTGCTTTTTGTTGCAATACGTTCTTTTGCGCTTCTTGCAAAGCTTCAACACCACCTTTAGCAATCTCTTTTGACTTCTCGGCAGCAAAGCGATCTGCTTTTAATTCAACATGCCAAGAGCTTTTTAGATGCATGAAATAAGAGCCTGCTGCTGCAGCTGTACAGCCAATAGCGTGAATCACCAAAGGATGCATATCTGTAAAAGAGCATCCTGTTACAGCTAAAGCATAGATAGCTATGTTGGTCAAAGCGATGTTTTTTATTTGTGCAATTTTAGCGTCCATGCCATCACGATGGAATAAATGACCTACTTCATGAGCAATGATAAATTTATGCTTATTGGAAAATTCTTTGGATATTTCATCTGCCAAATTTTCACTAATATTGATATGTCCTTTATCCAAAGAGCCTTTAGCCGATGCATCGCTATCGCTAGGCGTAATAAAAACATCTATGTTTTGTATATCTAGTTTGAGCTCAGATTCTATGAACTTCTTTATTTTTTGGGTAACTCCAGGGAATTTGTGTTCATATAAAGCATAACTCATCACAGGGCGAGATAGCCCTTCTAGTCTTTCAGCTTCTTCTATAAATTTCTGATTCTCAAAGTTGTGTAAAAAATCAGCTGCAATCAGTGGTTGAAGTAGAAAAGATGAGGAATACTGCAAACCATAAGCGGCGGTGAAATATGAGGTGCTCATTTATTGTCCTTTTTAAAAACAGTGGGGGATAATATATGATGAATCATTAAATTTAAAATTCAAAATAAGAAAGCCGATCAAACTCATGCAAACAATCTAGGCACTCTAAATTAAACACTCAATATTGAAATAAAGTTAATTTTAAGAAAGCGGTAGAAGCCGGGGACTAAAAACCTAGGAACTGGGGATAAAAATCGATTTTCATCATGTTTTCTTCTGTGCTATTTGGCAAAAGACAATCTGACTAATAGGTATAAGACTCGATTTCAGGATATTGCTGAGGTTTATTCAAATAGATTGTGATGGATGGGTTATTTTCTTGAATCTCTACGGAAGAATTGTATATTTGATGTTCAAAACCACCTTTAGTTTCTCTTTTTTCAAGGCGTCTTTGCTCGATTTGCTCTATTGAGAGACCGCAGGCTTTAGAAAGCGTTTGGACCAATTCCATGACATCGGCGAGTTCTTCACATATCTCATTAGAGTTAGAGGCTTCTAAAACTTCTTTCGCCTCTTCAACAAGCTTGTCTTTTAATCTAGAGATAAATTCTTGATCTTCTAAAACTTTAGTGTGGACCGAAATTCCTTTAGACTCAAGAAGAGCAGGTATTTTGTCTCTGATCAATTTTTCAACTCTAAAACATCTAACGTTCATGATGATGATTAACCTCTAATTTTTCTACATACCGATTATTGCAATCGATAATCTTAAGGGTCAGAAAGCATCATCATACCAAAATAGTAGATACAATTCAGTCAAAATCAAACGGCATCAAAACTCTTTGACATGGATCAAGCAAAAGAGGTGAGGAATAAAATGTA
>VGMA01000177.1 GCA_016866575.1 Chlamydiota bacterium | reverse complement strand
AAAAAGTAGATTTTATTTCGTATATGAAAACTACAACGGTACCAGCCCTTTTAGGCTATTTTGCCGGTATAGGAATTTATTTATGGCTAGGATAAATGAAGTTATCGATCGTAACGTACGGTTATAGTAATAAGTGGGCAGGGGGACTTCATCGATACATCACATCGATGATCCCCTTTTTAGAAAAAAAGGGGTGTGAGCTCTCTTTTTATGATGGAGGAATTAGCTTTCCCAAACAACCTGGGGGGCAAAGAGCGTTAGAATTTATTTTTAAGGGGATGAAAACTAAGCCCTTTGAAGAATATTACAATAAAATCCGCCCCGATTTTTTGCATATTCAAGCTGAATTTGGCGTAGGGGTGGCCGCTAGAAATTTTTGCGAAAAAGAACATATCCCCTACACCGCCGCATATCATACCCATCTTGATAAACTTGTTGAGGGATATCATATTCCTTCGTTTTGGATTTGGCCTTATCTAAAGTGGCTCTATAAACCTTCATCCTCAATACTTACTCATACAGATAGAATTAAGTTTTTTTTGCATGATCATGGTATTTGCAATAATATCCAAACATTCATGCCTGGAATCGACCATAATGAGTGGTTTTACGAGCCAGATCCTACATTTATGCTTAGCTACAAGCGTCCGTATTTTGTCACGATGGCTCGAATTTCCAAGGAAAAAAACCTAACCGCTTTTTTAGAGCTCGATCTTCCGGGGACAAAGTTTGTCGTAGGTGAGGGGCCATATAAAGAAAAATTAATGAAAAAATATGGCACTAAAGCGGTCTTTTTACCCTACTCTACACCACGAAAAGTCTTGAGTAGCTGCGATGTTTTTGTCATTCCTTCGGTATTTGAGTCTCTTGGTTTGGTGATATTAGAAGCACAAGCTTGCGGTCTTCCTGTAGCTGGCTTCCCTGTGATGGGACCGCTTGATCTTGTAGAAGATGGCAAAAACGGAATAATTTCGTCAGATTTAAAAGAAGCGGCCCTAAAGTGTCTATCAATTAAAAAAGAAACTTGCATTCAAGCGGCAAAACAGTATAGTTGGGAAAAAACAGCAGATGCGTTTTTGAAAAATCAGATCGCAATCAAGAAATAGCAGGGCGGATGAATAGCATCTATTTTTATTGGCCTAATATAATTGGATATGCCCGGCTTATCCTCCTTTTTTTAGGAATGTTTATAGCGCTTAATTTTCCTCTTCTCGCCGCCATTTTTTTCATTTTGAATCTTATCTTTGATGCACTTGACGGCTATTTAGCAAGAGCATTTAAGCAAAGCACAGCTTTTGGCGCTGTCCTTGACTATTCAACAGATAGAATATCATTAGCAGGCTACATCATCTTATTGAGTCAAATCTATCCAAAGTATCAGATCGTTTTTTTCTTCCTTTTGAGTTTAGACCTTGCTTGCCACTTTTTTCATTGGAAAGCGTGTGAAGGAAAAGCAAGCCATAAGGAAATGGGCTGTGAGGAGATGACCATATTGAGACTCTATTACAATAGAGTTGTCCTTGGCGCCACTTGCCTATTGCACGATCTTTTCTTTATCCTTCTATTTTTAAGCTTTTTCTACACATCAAGCATCATCGACTACTTAATGAAAGTGTGTTTTGTAGGTGTAGTCTACAAAACACTCGTTCATGTGATGAAAATTGTCCGTTCATCCCATATTTTATCACTGAGAAAGTGACATAAAAATGTAGTCAGTTGATTTCTTCTCCATTTTTTTCGATTTTTTCCGGTTTTTCGGAAAAATCGAAAAAATAAGAGAGAAAATCGCGCGAATTTTCTGAAAATTCGCATAAATTTAACGCCTTATTTATTAGTGATTTACA
>VGMA01000176.1 GCA_016866575.1 Chlamydiota bacterium | reverse complement strand
GAAACAGCAGAACATTTATCCATGAGCCCTCAAATTGAAAATTGCTACATAGATCGACTATTGAAAAAAGATCTGGAATCAGCTCTAGCATTTGTAGTGAAAAGAAATGCGCACCCCCATCTACTACAGACCACAGATTTTGAAAAATTAACCCCCTATTTGGCTCAAACTTCTACGCCATTTTCCATAGAATCTTTAAGACACACTATTTCATCCTCTGCCATAGCAGAAACAGAAAAAGATGAACTATTGCATCTCTTAGCTCAAGAAAAAGAGAGTCTTAAGTCTACTTCTGCACCATTAGAAATAGGATCAAGAGATCCTAAAGCTCTAGTAGATTATGCCATAGAGATAGCAAGGATCGATCCTTTAAAAGTACTTCTTGAAATAGAGAATCTCAAAATCCGCTCTGCTTCTGATAGAAGTAAGATCGCAGAGGTTTTGGCAGAAAAAATCTTAAGAAATCATCCCCAGCTTTCTCAAAATGCCAAGGAAAATCTACAGATTTTCTTAAACGAGGTGTTAGCTCTTCGACTAGAAAATAAAAAAACGGCCTTGATGAAAAAAATCTGTAAAGCTTCAACCGCTGATTTAGAACTTCTTTTTAAAGACTTACCTCTCAATCAAGAAAAGAAGAAAGCTAAATCTTGCTATGTAGTGTGTGTGTTTGCAAGATTTATTCGTCAAAGTCCTGATAAGGCTTTTGAACAAAAACTCGCTAAAAATGCGAAAATTCTAAGAGACAATATTCATACTCAAGCAGCTATACAATATCTTGAAACAGTCTCTTCGCTTAATCGATTCTTTAAAGCTCAACACATCGATAACATGATTTCCCAACTTGTTTATGAAAATGAATCTATTGCAGAACGAATACCTCTTTTGTTGACTATTTTACAGCTCAATAGTGCAGAATTTAAATTACATGGCCCTCTCTCTTTAGAAGAGCTAAAATTTCTGCCAAAAAAATATGCACCAGAGCTCTTTCGTTTAGATGAAGAGAAAAGCAGTAAAATTCTTGATTACTTTGAAAAAAGCCGCTCCCCTTTAGCTATACTCTACTTTATGACCAAAATAAATAATCTTAATCAAGAGCCTCTTAGGAACCAAGTTTTAGCATCAGCTGAAGAGTTTTTGCAAACTATCGCTAATGGCACTTATGACACATGGCGCTATGAAAATAGTCCTCATATACAAGAGATGCTAGCTATTGGTGCAATGAGTGAAGAATTGCTGGACTCTTGGAAAGCGCCACACTCCCAAATTTCTTTAAATGATAAGCTTCAAATAGATCTATCTTCTGATCCTACCGATTTTCTATTGACAGGTGATGAATGTGGAGGCTGCCAAAAGCTTACATTAGAGCCTTACGATATCTCCGCAATTTTAGGGCTTATGGACGGAGCGTTCAAAATGGTTGTGGTGCGCGATAAAGAAACAGGAAAAATGATTTCACGAGCCTTTGTAAGATGGATGCTAGATCAAGAAACAAATAAGCCTGTTTTACTTCTTGAGCCAACCTATACATTGAATACAAGCCATTCGTATCGAGAAGAGATTCTTCAATATATTGAATCGTATACAAATCATGTAGGTGTTGACCTTGTAGTATCACCCCATTTTTCTAATTCATACGGTGTTAAAGGACGTTCAAGAAAGTATGGAAACGAAATCCATAGTTTGGGATCAACAGCACCTTTAGTCTTTTCTGATACCTATGGGTATGAGAATGGTTCAGGCGGTACTAAAACAGATGGCAACTACTCACTTAAAGATGTGTTAAAAGTAGATCCTGCATTAGATGAAAGCCTTGCAAAAAAGCTCTAAATCAAGCTATTAAGAAAAAAATGAGCTG
>VGMA01000175.1 GCA_016866575.1 Chlamydiota bacterium | reverse complement strand
CCTGATAAGAAGCGCACTGTGATTAGCCTGACATACATTTATGGCGTCGGACTTCATACCGCAAAAAAGATTTTGGCAGAAACTGGAATTAACCCAGATAGAAGAGCGTTTGAGCTCTCAGAAGCCGATATCTCTAAATTAGCACAGCACATCCAGACCAACTATCCGGTTGAAGGGGATTTGCGCAGAGAAGTGCAAAACAATATTAAGCGATTGATTTCTATCAAGAGTTATCGTGGTGATAGACATCGCAAAGGATTGCCTGTAAGAGGTCAGCGTACAAGAACAAACGCTCGTACCCGCAAAGGAAAGCCAAAAACTGTTCAGACTAAGAAGAAAACAACTTAAATGGAGTGAGCCTTGGCTAAGCAACAACAAGATCAACAACTGAAGAAAAAAGCGCCAGTAAGAAAAAAGCGCCTCATTTCCCACGCTTCCGGTGTCGTTCACGTAAAGGCGACATTTAACAACACTATTGTTTCTATCACAGATCCGGCAGGAAATGTCGTTTCATGGGCTTCAGCAGGGACAAGCCAATTCAAAGGCTCAAGAAAGTCTTCTGCTTTTGCGGCAAGCGTTGCTGCAACTCAAGCAGCAAAAACTGCTATGAGCATGGGTATGAAAGAAGTAGAAGTTTGTTTAAAAGGACCTGGAGCTGGAAGAGAATCCGCTGTGCGAGGAGTACAGGCTGCAGGAATGACAATTACCGCAATTCGCGATGTAACGCCAATTCCACACAACGGCTGTAGACCAAGAAAGCGCAGAAGAGTATAAGGGAGACCAATATGTCTGATATTGTCAAATATCAAAAGTTTGAATTACCAAGTAAAATCATTATCGAAGAAGACGAGCATGATCTTAACCGTAGCCGATTCATAGCTGAGCCTTTAGAAAGAGGTTTTGGCCACACCATCGGAAACGCACTAAGAAGAGTGCTTATGACAGCTATCGAAGCTCCTGCGATCCTTTCTATCAAGATAGAAGGCGTTCCACACGAGTATATGGCTGTTGAGGGGATCATTGAAGATGTTACAAACATCGTGATCAATCTCAAAGGAGCTCTTCTACGCAGACTGCCTACTACTGACATTTCAGATGCTCGTGGTATGCGTGTTCTCAAGAAAAAATTAGATGTAACAGCAGAAATGCTTGAGCAAGGAAAAGGCGGATACAAAGTTCGTCTTAAAGACATCATCCAAGACGGAATTTTCGATGTAGTCAATCCTGATCATGTGATTTTCACTGTTACAATGCCGATGACCAAGGAAGTCACACTACGCGTAGGTTATGGACGCGGTTATGTTCCTTCAGAAAGAATCGAAGGAATGTTTGAAAAAGTGAATGATGAGATCGTTATCGATGCTCTATATTCTCCAGTGCGTCTAGTTAACTACTTTGTAGAAGACAAGCGCGTTGGCGGACAAACAGACATGGACAGAGTAATTCTTGATGTGCAAACAGATGGAAGAATCTCTCCAAAAGAAGCATTGAGCTTTGCATCGCAGATTATTAATACCCACTTCTCTATTTTCGATGAGCTGAATTTCCAAACGATTTCTTTCGATACAGATGAAGAGGAGATTTCTTCGGACAAAGATTCTATCCTTCACAAATTGTCTTTAAAAATTAGTGAAATAGAACTTTCTGTTCGTTCTACAAACTGCTTGCAGATCGCAAATATCGATACGATCGCAGAACTTGTCATCATGCACGAAGCTGACATGTTGAAATTCCGCAACTTTGGTAAAAAATCTCTAAACGAGATCAAAGCTAAATTAGAAGAAATGGGACTATATCTCGGTATGGACCTTTCTAAATATGGCATTACCAAAGATAACGTAAAAGATTTAGCTGCGACTCTCGCACAT
>VGMA01000174.1 GCA_016866575.1 Chlamydiota bacterium | reverse complement strand
TCACAGGTCCATTGTCCCGTGGCGGGGCTCGGTTTTCCAGAGTCTCCCTAATAGGCCCTGGCAGAGGAATGAGTCGCTACAATGAGGCTGTCAAAGTTGATGCGGGGAGACGGACGAGCTATATACACTATAGGAACCATTGAGCAAAATGGCCGAGTCCAGCTTAATTCTGAAGAACGGTAAAGCAAATTATCTTCATACATAAATCCACAGTAACATCTCGACTCACACTCTTGCTACTATCAAACTATTTGCTGAATTCAGAAGCCACTGCAAGACTTTCCCTCCAATGAAGCCAAAATGTCCGATCTCAAACGCCCAGCAAGTTTTAACCCGAAAAAAGAGTTATATATACCAATAGAGATCAAAGCACGCGAGTTGCAATCAAGGATTCTAGTCGGTGGCGTATTTGCGCTAAATGGATATAGAACATATATCGCTTCTAAATCAATTATAGAACGAGCCGTCAAGAATAAAAAAGACTCTTCCGGCACTTATCTTTTTAAAAGCGGCTGTGCGGGAAACGCTTTTCCCAAAATCCGAAAAAATGTTGAATTGTATTGCGTGCTAGACGAAGAAATTGGTGTAGCAATACTGGACAAAGAGTTAGAAGAGAATATAAAATGTCGAGCAAATGCGATCGACGCTATCGATATTTGGTTTTCAGCCTCTATGCATATTACATCAGCTTTTAAGCGCGTATGTCCGAATCATCAATCTAAAGTAATTACAACTGGCTCACCGAAGTTTGATTTGTGGAAAAAAAAATTTCAATGCGTTTATGATCGCAAATCACTAATGCTTAAAAAAACTTACGGCGATTTTATCCTTTTTAGCTCAGACTTTGGATTTATTGATGATAAATTTGCGGAAAAAGAAATAAAAAAAGCCAAAGTTCTCGCTTTTAAAAATTGCTCAGATAGCACCTCGTTCATTCAAAGAATCAAGAATGCAAAAAAAGACTTTAACCTTTTCTGCCAAGATCTTTCTCTTTATGACAAACTGCCAAATCGCCTTCCAATAATAATAAGACCACATCCTTCGGAGCCTCAACACGTTTGGTATCAACGATTAAATAATTTGCATAATATTAGAGTTATATACCAAGGTGAGATTAGCGAATGGCTTCATTCATGTCAAGCGCTCTTACACCGAGGCTGTACAACTGCAGTGCAAGCGGCGCTCCTTGGCAAACCTTGTTTTTTTTGGAATCCATCAAGCTCGCACACAGCCCACGAGCAACAGCTACTGCCTTACTCTTTATCAGTCAAAGTAAATAGTTGCAGCAGTTTGCCTGATAAAAACCATATTTGGACGAACGAAGAGCTTCCCAGTCTAGACATCAAAGACAATGAAAGGATTTATTGTCCCGATCAGCTTTTATCGTCTGAACTAATTTTCAATGCCATTGAAGCCAAAGATCCTAGACCAAGCAGCAAAGTACTAACAATCCCCCTTTGGCTATCCTTGTATGCAAGAGCATCCCAATCTCTGTTGATGCTCATCTGGGCAATCCCTCCTTTAAAAAAGATACTATCTAGTCACAGAAAGATTAGAAAGCTACAGGACGGGATTCGCATGGATGAAGTCGCTGATTATTTAACGACGCTTTTTCCGGGCGAAAATATCCTACTAATCGAAATTGCGCCCGGAGTAATATGTATTGAAAAGGGGCCGACAGCACGCAATAACTAGTCTTGGTCGCCGTTTCATTTTCGATGTTTCTTTTTAACTTCACATCATTAATCCAAGGGCGCTCGAAGGGGCAGCTAATTGGGGTCTCCTGAAAAAGCCAGATCCACTGCAGCGCAACTTGTTTCAGCGATCGAGACCCGATAAACTGGCCTCGATCAGGGCAATCGACGATTGCTACAACTGCTGAGCGCTGCAGATGTACCGGAA
>VGMA01000173.1 GCA_016866575.1 Chlamydiota bacterium | reverse complement strand
TTTAGCTCTAGTAATCAAAGCAGCTACAATAGGAAAGGCAGCCGTGCTGAAATCACCTGGAACAGTGAATTCGAAGCCGCTATATTCTGCACCCCCTTGAACCGTGTAGTGGCGGTAATCATCATTTTTGACTTTGATTTTAAGCCGCTTTAACCATTCTAAGGTCAAATCTATCCAGGGCTTTTCTCCAGGACTTGTAACGTAGATTTCTGAAGATCCCTTCAAAAAGGACGTTACTATCAAAAGCGCAGATACCGGCTGCGAATCGCGTCCATCAATTGCCATGATTCCCGGCTCGATTTTACCTTTGATGATGATCGGAGCAAATCCATCACCTCTAGCAGATTCCGCAAAGGCTCCACGAGTTTTTAATGCCTCTAAAAGAGGCTTGATAGGGCGCTGGTGTCTAATAGATTTGTCGCCGCTAATTACCGTATAATTTTCACAAAGAGCGGCTAGTGCTGTAAAAAATCGATAAACTAGACCGGAATTGCCTGCATAAACTACATCTTCTGCTAGCTTGAGTCTTCCCTCTAGCCCTTTGACTACGATTTCATCGTCATATTGTTCTACATGGGCGCCAAAGTTTTGCATGGCAGCAAGCATATCAAAAGTGTCTGGAGAATAGAGATAGTTTTTTACTTTTGAAGTGCCGTGCGCGAGCATGGCAAATAAAAGCGCTCGTATTGTCTGGGATTTAGATGGGGGTATTTTGATCGAACCAGCAAGAGCACTTGGTGCTATGCGATACTCCATAGAGTCTCCTTAGGAATCGGAAAGCTATATTTTCCTTGCTTTTCCACACATCTTCCTATCTCGTGCAAAAGAACAAAGTAGACTTCTCCATCACGATTTTTTTTGTCTTTCAACATTGCCGAGTACAATAACTTTTTACAAAAACTCTGTAAAGGAAATTTATACATTTGTAAAAGCTCTTTTAAGCGATCAAGGTCATAACTGCTACAGTAACCTTCATGAATGCTTAGCGCTAATTCAAAAACAAGACCGCTCGCCACAGCAAAACCGTGCTTAAGTTCATAGTTATGTAAAAACTCTAGAGCGTGACCTACAGTGTGACCGAAGTTCAAAATATGCCGAATACCCTTATCCATAGGATCTTTTGCTACAATTTCCTGCTTGATTTCCCTGCTTCTTAAGACAATTTTTTCTAAAGAAGCGCTCTTATTTTCTATTTCTTCAAACAGCTGTTTATCAAAAACAAGACCATATTTGATCACCTCAGCCATCCCCATCAAAAACTCTTCTTCAGGCAAAGTGTCTAAAAACGTGAAATCTACGTAACTATCGATGGGCATATGGAATGCTCCAATCAAATTTTTGCCATATGGAGTGTTAATCGCTGTTTTGCCTCCGATGCTAGCATCGACCATAGCCAATAAAGTCGTAGGGACTGTGATAAAATCGATTCCTCTTAAAAGCGTTGATGCAACAAATCCAACAAGATCTAAAAGACTTCCTCCTCCTACAGCAACTATTACATCAGATTTACTAATCCCTTTTGCTAAAAGAGCATCTTCAACAAACTCTTTCATTTGACGAGTTTTTACAAGCTCTCCGCCCGGAATCACCAAAATATTGTCAGCATGAATGCCATAAAGGTCGTGAATCTTTTTTTCCACAACTAAATATGTCTTTCGTTTGATCGAGGCTAAAAAATCAGAAAAACGGCTTTGCATACAAAAAAGAAGATACTACACTTTTGAGAAAAACGGTAGTTGGAAAGATTTCATGCAAATAGGTGTGATTAGTGGCCCTTCAGTTCAAGAAGCTAAAGCGCAGATATCTTATGCTGCTCAAAAAGCTGATGCACTAGAAATAAGAGCTGATCTCTTAGTAGATTTTGATCCATATGCTCTTTTGAAAAACATCAATATGCCAATCATTTTGACAAAAGGCGATAAAACACTTCTGAA
>VGMA01000172.1 GCA_016866575.1 Chlamydiota bacterium | reverse complement strand
GTATTTAATAGATACATATGGGGTTAAACGTCACAAAGCTTCGTTTTTTGTAGCTTTGGGTTCTTTTTTACTTGGGATACCAAGCGCTCTTGCTTTTGGGGTATTAGGGGATGTGAAAGTGTTTGGGATGAATATATTTGATGCTATTTCAGCTCTATCTATCAATATATTGATCCCTATTGGCGGTTTGTTTGCAGTTATATTGGTTGGTTGGAAGTGGGGATTAAAAAAAGCTATAGAGCATATGAAAGAGGGGTTAGGGGCATATGCAGAAAAACTGCCGTTCTTAGAGGGGTATCTCCGTTTTTCAATAAAGTATCTTTCCCCTATAGTGATTTTGTTTATTTTATTAAATTCTATAGGAATTTTATAAAAATTATTTTACATAATTAAACTTATTTTGTTATTGTGATAAAACAATAATAATGGAGTTTTTATGGATAATACAACTAAATCAAGCGTTCGTCCTAAAAAATATGTGGATAATACCTTCGTAAAAAAAGAACGGGGACGTCCAAAAAAATATGACATCATTGAAATTGCCGAAGAAGAAATTGTAGTAGGTTCGGAAGTTTATATTTCAAAATATCCTAAGATATCTAAAGTGGATGGTGATCATTTAGTGCGCCATTTGATGAGTTATTTCACTAGAGTTGTGATCATACACCACGAACTATCTAAGCATAAAAACGTTATGCAGCCGGTTTTTGAAAGGCTTAAACATTTAGATGAACAAATGACACGTATTTGCAAGGAATTGATCGATCCTGTATAAGGAGGATATGCGAATATCCTCAATTACTATAGTAAGACATGGTGAAACTCCATGGACGATTACAGGTCAGCATACAGGCAAAACAGATCTTGATTTAACGGATCTAGGTAGAGAGCAGGCAAAAAAGCTTAAAACCTGTTTAATCGATCAAAGATTTGATTCTGTATGGACTAGCCCCTCTAAAAGGGCTAGAGAAACTTGCAAGCTTGCTGGTTTTAGCGATATAGCTACAATAGTAGATGAACTAGCGGAGTGGGATTATGGGGATTATGAAGGTAAGACTTCAGCACAAATTTGCTTAATTGATCCTAAATGGACTATTTTTACAAAAGATCCGCCTAATGGAGAAACTGCTGAAGAGATAAAAAGTCGGGTGGATCGATTCTTAAACAAGATTTCAGGAAATGTACTGCTCTTTTCTAGCGGCCATATTAGTAGAGCCCTTACAGCGCGCTTCTTGGGTTTTTCGGTTGAGTATGGTAAACATTTAGCTCTTTCACCAGCGTCGATTTCCATTTTAGGATACGAGCATAATCAACCGGTCATTAAGTTATGGAATTGCGTAAGTACTTCATAATCGCAGCGTTGCTTATTGGCTGCCAAAATCATTCAGAGCTTAAGAAGGTTACTTATAGCTTTCATCATGAAATGCATGAAAAATACGGGCTCCAATTTACATGGCAATCGGATCTGTCTAAGCAGCCATTAAAAAAGGTCTGTTTTGATTATTGTTTTTTTGGTGAAAAGAGCGTTTCTGATGCAAGGCTGCTCATGCATACTCTCACAAATGAGTTTCTCTTAAAGATAAACAGTGATTCTTCTATAGAGCAAAAATTTGCTAAATTTCCTTTAGGGGTAGATGATTTAGTTATTAGTATCAGTTTTATTACTGATGGGAAAAATCAGAACTATTTAGAAAGAAGACTAAGTCATGTGACACTTTTAGATGGCCAAATCCATTATGCAGTGTATGATCCGTTTCAAAAAAATTTCAAAAATGTACAATGTGAGAAGTTCTATAAACATATAGACTAGTGGAGAATGCATTGAAAAGAGGATTTCATGATTTTGATTGCTTGCATATTTTCGATTTTTTCCAAAACACCTGATTATGTAAAGGCTGCTGATCAAACTATGCAAGCCTTCAATGCGAAATATTGTGAAGAATATGCCATAAAGCC
>VGMA01000171.1 GCA_016866575.1 Chlamydiota bacterium | reverse complement strand
TTAAGGCTGCTTGGAAAGAAAAAAGAAGGCAAGAGCGTAGATATGTTCCTTCGGGTCTTTTTACCTTAAAAAATGGGTTAGAAGATCTTTGTCACCACTTGGCAAAAAAAGCAGATATCCGCTTTGTCCCTAAATTTTCAGTCGATATGGTCATGAAGCAAAAAGAGGGTATAGTTGTAAAAAGTAAAGATGGCAGCCTGCTTGCAGATCATGTAGTCAGCACCGTGATTTTGCCTGGAAAACTCTCTTCTATCCAAAGAAAGTCCTTAACAGTAGTCAATGTCGCCTATAGAAAAAAGCTATCGATACCTAAAGGATTTGGCTACCTTATTCCAAGTACAGAAAATGAGACTATCAAAGGTGTGATTTTTGACTCTGTTGTTTTTCCTCAGCAAAATAGGCATCCTGAAGAGACCCGCTTGACTGTGATCATGGATCAAAAAGTAGGGCCAGAGCCGATAGCTCTTGATGCTCTTGCTAGACATTTGCAGATCACAACAGCCCCAGATAACATCTATGTACATGAGTATCCAAATGCGATTGTTCAGCCGCACCTTTTCCATAAAGAAAAAGTGCAAGCGATGCTCCCTAGATGGGAAAATATCACATGGCTCGGCACACACCTAAATGGTGTATCATTAAATGATTGTGTTTTGGCATCAAAACTAGCTGCAGAAAATTTATGAAGTGGATGTTCTTATTTCTTGCTCCGATGCTGCTTTTTGCAGAAAATCAAGCAAGACTTACTATTGGCTGCACTGTCAATATAGATAGCGAAAACGTGAGCATATCGTTTGATCAGCTAGCAAGTGATAACCCTTTTCCTCCGGCGGCCATTGAGCTCATTTCTAAGCCCGCTGTTTTTGATTTAAGCTATCTACAAAAAAATAGCTACATCGATGCGAGTTTTACTTTAAAAACCATATGCGATCCTTCTTCATCCTCAGGCTATACGCTAGCGCTCAATCTACTTACTCAAAATATCACTCTTGATGTGATGAGCTCGCTTTTTCAGTATTTTCGCCTTTTTTCTCCAATTTATGGATTTGTGCTCAACGCACAATTTTTAAACCAGACGATTTGGCTGCAGAGGGTAAATAGCGAAACCTTCACTACAGGCGCACAGATCAGCCCTTATTTGACTAACGACAATCTCGTCGTGTCGCTTTTGCCAAAGACAATCTCTACGACTTTAACGCTGCGCTTTTTTTCTAAAGAGATTTTGAGCTCGACAACACCTTCATATTGGATGCAGATACTTGCAGGGATGGATCCTTACACAGCAAGTAGCGATCAAGTTTCTATCAATGTCAGCGAGGTGAGCGCTCAACTCAATGCGCTAAATGCGTATGTCAATCAGATTGACGGCTATCTAGAAGATAAGAACAGTATCTACCGATTGACAGATGGCCAAAAAGCGATTTTGAATCAGAATAAGTCCAATTTGGTAAAAGAGATCAACGATATCGCCAAAGCAAATAAGATCACTCTTTAAAATAAAAAAGGCCGGGCACTTACCCGACCTACGACTAAAAGGGAATGTCTATGTCCGTTCCCATATCAAACAAATAATTTATTTCACAAGCAGTTTTTTTCTTTCCATTTTGACAAACTGGTAATCAAAGAGCGTAGTGAGCTCATATTGTGTTTGCTGTGGACCACAAGCTTGATCGAAGCGGCATATTTTTCAGGAAAATGGAACACAAGAATCCCTTCTTCACTAAGAAAATGGCAAAGAGATCTGACCTGTTGCTGATTTTCTAAATAAATTGGGATAATGTGACTTTCAGAAAGGGCGATGTTCCATCCTTTTTTCGAAAGCTCCTCTCTGAGAAACCGACTAGAATTTACTATCTTGCTGCGCTCTTCTTCTAAGGCAGGTAAGAGCTCTAAACTTGCTTCAAGGGCCCCAAGAAGCGACGGATAAATCGGCACCGGCGGCTCGATATGGTGGTGGAAAAATTCTCTAAAAAAAGGAGAAACAGCAACTGCAACAACAGGCAGGCCAAAGCTTTCTTGGAAGTGGATCACCGTAATATCGATATTGCTGTGAGCTGCTG
>VGMA01000170.1 GCA_016866575.1 Chlamydiota bacterium | reverse complement strand
TACAGCATGCGCCAAGCTATTGAAGAGGGCTTTATTCTGGATGTGCTCAAAAGTTACTCGACGTATGATCAATACTACTCACTTCTTAAAAAAGTGCAGGATGACCCGAACTTTGATTCTAAAAAAGCAAAGCGGCTTCTTAAAAACTTTGTGAGTAAGCATGAGGCGACGATTCAAAATAAGACTAGAATCATGCTTGATCACTTTCTTTCATCTGTGTCCTCACAACTAGAGGGCCAATCGAAAGCGATGATTGTAACCGCATCCCGCTTACATGCTGTCCGGTATAAAATAGCTGTCGACAAGTACTTAAAATCCCTTGGCTGTGGCTTTAAAGCCCTGGTCGCGTTTACCGGTACTGTTAAAGACCCCAAGGACGGTGAAGAGTATACAGAATCCGGCATGAACGGTTTCCCGGAAAAGGATACGGCAGATCGTTTTGAGGGGGGTGAATACCGAATTCTTATCGTAGCAAGCAAGTTTCAAACAGGGTTTGACCAGCCAAAGCTTACCGCAATGTATGTGGACAAAAAACTGCAAGGCGTAAACGCAGTCCAGACCCTTTCGCGGCTCAACCGCAAATACAAAAATAAAACGGATACCTTCGTGCTAGATTTTGAGAACACCGCCGAGGACATTCAGGACGCCTTTCAGCCTTTTTATGACCGTATTGCATTAAATCGGGAGGTAGACCCGAACTTACTTTATGATATTCAAAGTTCGTTGGATAAGTATGCGGTATACATAAAGCCTGATGTAGAAGCATTTGCCAAGGAATGGTTTTCAAAGAACAGGTCCATTCAGATCTTGCATAGTAAAACCAATCTAATTGCCCGGGCTTGGAGCAACTTATCAGAGGAAGATCAGGTGGAGTTTAAATCCCAATTGAGAGATTTTATAAAACTATATTCTTTTTTATCGAGTCTGATACCTTTTTCTGATCTTTACCTAGAAAAGCTTTTTGTATTTCTCCGTTTTCTTTTACCTAAACTGTTATCAAGGGAAGACTCGCTACCGCTGTCAATTCTTAGCATGGTGGATATTGAAAAACTGGCTATCCGACATAAGGAGAAGAAAAATATTGGTTTAAAACGAGGGGAGGAAGGAGTTGAACCTACTCTTTTCGGAGCGGGGGCACGTTTGAGCGACGATGATATTCAAGCGCTTTCAAGAATCATCCATGACCTAAACTCACGTTTCAATACGACATTTACCCAGGATGAAATTCTCGTCATTAAGGCCTTAGAGCGAAAAATATCAGAGGACGAAGCCTTACAACAACAACTTCGAAATGGTTCCCAACCAGCAGTCCGGGCGACCTTTTATCAAGTTGCCGAAGAGGCCTTCGAGAAGATCATTGATGAGAATTACAAGTTTTATAAAAAAGTCAAAGATGACGACGAGATGTCTAAAGAGTTCTTCGATAGGTTGTTTGAGTGGTTCTTGACTACGCATAAGGCATCAAAAGCAATCAAAGAGCAGACAAAGAAGAGAAAAAAATAAATTGGTTGTTGCGAATCTCATCAAGCGGTCGAAAGGTCTTCTTGGGTCGTACCAAGACAATATCAAAGAGGGAGAGAGCGTACTCTCTTTTAACAAGGTGACCGGATTTAGTGTTAACTTTCCGATCTTTGGAACCTGCAAGCCGACCCAAGTCTGCGCAGCACGATGCTACTACGCCAAAGGAGGATCTTCCTGGCCAGCGGCACTAAAAAAACAACAAAGGCTGCTCAATTCCGTTAAGGAGAACCCGGAACAAGTTGCCAAACACATTGTCTACGAATGCAGAAAGAGGCGAGTCACGTATCTTCGGTGGAATGGAGGAGGGGATCTATTCCCTGAGTCAATTGAAACCTTACATCATGTAGCTGAAATGGAGCCCAAGTTGCCGATTTGGGTTGTTACCCGAATACCGGAAATGGCGGCAGAGATTAAAGATTATCCAAATGTTTATGTACATTTTAGCTTGGATAACGCGTCCTTAAAAAGGCGTGAACAATTTGAATCCATGTCTAAGAAGACGAGAAATTACTTTTACTCTTATCAGTGCGATAAGGACGAAATGCCAAGCAAGGCAAACCTTGAGGGCGTA
>VGMA01000169.1 GCA_016866575.1 Chlamydiota bacterium | reverse complement strand
GCTTAGTGATGCTATTGAATTTGAAAAAGGAAATAAAGAAGTTGCTTTTGCTCATGCAATGAGCGCCGAAGAAGCCCCTGCTGTTATTCCAGAAGCACCCAAAGAAGCCAAAAAAGTAGATGTTCTTGACATGTTGCATGACACGACAATGTCCCCCAAAGTCGCTGTTCTAGAAAAGAATGCGATTCCTCTACAGCTTCAGAACCAAGAAGCTGATAAGATTTCTAAGATTGATGTAAGTAATAGTCAGATTCCTTTGTTTGATTTGCTAGAAGTTGCTCGTCAGCATGCAAATGGCTATCAGGCAACATGGGACGCTTCAATCAAAGCTTATGCAAGGCATATGGGTTTTCCTGCAATGGCTTCGTTGGAAGATTGTAAGTCTTTTTTAGTAAAGTGGGGAGCAAAACTTAAAGATTAATTATTTTTTATAGGGGGATTTTATGAAGATTGCTTTTGGTTATAAGGCTCGCTCAGGAAAAGACACTTCAGCAGAATATCTTCAAGGACAATACGGAGGGCAAATTTTTAAGTTTGCTCAACCCATTTACGACATCATGAAAGCCACTCATGAAATTGCAGGAGTAGATGCCTTTAAGGACACTAAGTTGCTAACTTGGGTTGGAACAGATTGGGGTCGTTCTATAAATGAAAACATTTGGGTAGACCATTGCTTAAACAGAATCCATCAGGCCGAAAGACAAGGTTGTTATCTTTCTAACGAAGCCTTTGTAAACAATTTTTTTGTTACAGACGTTAGGTTTCCTAATGAAGCCGAAGCACTTAAGAATAATGGATTCTTTCTTGTTAAAGTAGACAGAAGAGCCCGTCCGCAAGAAGAAAGAGCTGCTCATATGTCAGAGAATGCACTAAATGATTATAAAGGTTGGGATTTTGTGATTGATAATAATGGACATCTTGAAGGCCTCTATGAACAGCTTCGGTCAATAGTGCAAGTTATTAAAATTTCAGAGAAATATAACATAAAATAATCCTTGGCAAGTCAATTAAAATTGTTTAGCCTCTAACGGCAGCCAAGGAGTGTACAATATGCTCGTAGAGCCACGTCTTTACTACAAACCATTTAAGTACCCCGAAGCATATGAATTTTTCCTTAAACAACAGCAGGCTCATTGGCTTTGGACAGAAGTCAACATGGGGCCAGACATTAAAGACTACAATGAAAACTTAACTGAAGATGAAAAGAAAGTTGTTATTAGAATTTTAAGATTGTTTACGACTATTGAAATTGATGCAGAAGATTATTGGTCATCAAACGTAGCTAAGTGGTTTAAACATCCAGAAGTGCAACAAATGGCAGCAACCAATGGAGCTTTTGAAAGTATCCATATTGCAGCCTACGACCATTTGTCAACTTCACTAGGGCTTCCTTTATCTGAGTACGAAGAGTTTTTAAAAAGTCCAGCAATGAAAGCTAAAAAAGACAAACTTGCCAGTGTCCTTAGTGATACAGAAACTCTTGAAGGAAAAGCTCGTTCTTTGGCTATTTTTTCTGGTTTTACAGAGGGTGTTTCTCTTTTTAGTTCTTTTGCTGCTTTGATGAATCTTTCAAGATTTAACAAACTCAAGGGCGTAGCTAATATTGTTAGCTGGTCCGTTCGAGATGAAGGTCTACATTCCGATGCAGGTTGTTGGTTGTTTAGAACTCTAATGGCAGAGCATCCTGAAATTTGGACTGACGAACTTAAAAAAACTATTTATCAAGCAGCCAGAGACATTGTTGAGCTAGAAGACGATTACATTGACGCTGTATTTGATGGTGCCGAAATTCAAGGAATTACTCCTAAGCAACTCAAAGCGTATATCCGATATAGAGCTAACACTAAGTTGCAAGATTTGGGGCTAAAGACTAATTGGAAAAATATTGACGCTGAGTCCGTAAAAGCTATTACTGGTTGGTTTGACGTGCTAAGCTCCGGCAACGAGCATTCTGATTTTTTTGCCCTAAAGAGTACAGCGTATTCAAAGGGACATGTTGATTGGTCAAAAATTAAGTTTTAATGGAGTCTTTTCATGGAATTAGAAGAACTCAAGAAACAAGGCGAAGCTCCTGAGTTTCTAACTGAAATCGGATA
>VGMA01000168.1 GCA_016866575.1 Chlamydiota bacterium | reverse complement strand
GACTCTTAGGTAGACTTTCAACTGTTACTAAAGGATCCATCACTACGACCTATCAATACGATCTATTAGATCGCATCATCGAAGAATCTACGCCATGGTCTAAAATTAGCTACACCTATGATGAAGATGGCAATCGCTCAAGCATCTGTAAAGGAGAAAACAAAGAAGAATTTTTCTATGACCCTTTAAAAAGACTCATCTGTCAAATAGATGCCTTAGGCAATAGTGAAACTATTGAATACTCTGATTTTCAAAAAATCCACATCAACAAAAATGGTGTTGTTACAATTGAAACATTTGATAATCACCAAAACCTCATCTCAAAGAAAATACCAGGAGTATTCCATTTTCGCTATAGCTACGATCCAGCCGGGAATTTGATCTATGAAGAAGAAGATGTCTTCAAAAAAGGGAGGCTCACCCACACCCTTTACTCTGAGTATACCTATACCAGCACCAATAAAATCGCCTCCATCACAAAACAACATAAAACCACCTCCTACAGCTACGCTCCCAAGCAAAAAATTAAAATCAAACCAAACGGCACGGTCCTTGAATATACCTATGATTTTTTAGGGAACATTCTTTCATGCGGCGAGGATCAATTTGTCTACAATAAACTTGGCCATTTAGTAGAAGGCACAGGATTCAAAAGAAAAATCGACCCGTTTGGCAATATATTAGAAGAGCAGTTTTCTAACGGATTGAAAATCGAAAAAACCTACGATGACCTCGATCGCCCACTTACTATGAAACTGCCCACCGGCACAGTCTTTTATAGTTATGATCTAAGATTAAATGAGATCGTTTACAAAGACTACAGGCATGAATACCTCTATGATGCATCCGGAAATCTCATCAAAAATGGATTTACCACCTATAAAAGAGATCTCAAAGGGCAAATTTTAGAGCTACAAGCCCCATATATTTCTCAAAGCTGCGCATACGATCCCATCGGCAATCTCATTTACGCAAGTCCTGAATCTTTTCGTTACGACAAACTCTCTCAGTTAGGAGATGAGTTTGATTCCCACTATAGCGAAAACTCAGCATTAGAAGAAGAAAACCTTGCATCCATCAACGATGTCGAGCTTTTCTATGACAAACAAGATCGCCTTATCCGTGCAGATTCAACAACCTTTAGCTATGATGCGCTTGGAAGAAGGCTAACAAAAAATGATGAATGCTTTCTCTATGACGATTTAGAAGAAGTAGGAACAGCAACTTATGCAAAAATCGAAGATATTCTTTTAGATTTGCATGGAACACTTGCCCTACCCATTCTTGATGCTACACATAGACTTCGCTATCTCATCGATCCTTTTACAAAAATAGAGCTAGCAAGCTATGAGTTCGATCCATTTGGAAATCCCCTAGCCATCTATGAAAGCATCGAAAACCCCTACCGTTATGCCCTCAAGCATTACGATGAAGAAACTACATTAATTTATTTTGGCAAACGATACTACAACCCAAAAACAAAGCGGTGGATCACAGAAGATCCTATAGGACCTTTAGATCTTATCAACCTCTACGCTTTTGTCAAAAACAACCCCTTTTTATACACAGATTATGCCGGTCTATTCTCTATTAGTAATTCTGCTAACTCACAACAGCTGGATTACCAATACCAAATTTATCAAAAAATTGAGAAAAAATATGAACCTTATCTTTACCAGATTCCAGGAAAAGAGCTAAAGTTAGGTAGCATATATTTCGAAAACGGCATACAAACCAAACTTTCTGAATCCATGCAGTATGCAAGCATGCTCAGCAATCTAGGTAATGGCGTGCAAGTGACAGGTATGTACAACAAAAGTAGAACGTTTCCCTTAGATGTAACTAAAGCCATTTGCGCTAAAGGCTACTTCCCCTCTACGTCGACATTCACTACCTTTTTCCAAATGAAAGACTTCCACCATTCTCAGCCAGCAAACGCCAAAATGCTCATCTTTAGCCATAGCGCCGGAGCCATCCAAGTACGCAATGCGCTTGCCTTTGCTCCAAGATCTGTACGCAACCGCGTCATTTCAGTCGCCATCGCCCCCGCCGCCATCATCCCCCAAAATCTTTGTCATGATTCTACTAATTATGGAACCTTGAAAGATCCGGTTGTCTGGC
>VGMA01000167.1 GCA_016866575.1 Chlamydiota bacterium | reverse complement strand
CAGATTAGTTATCTAGTCGCATCTTCAGAGTCATCTCTTCCCGCTTACAAAGATTAGCTACCTCTTTATAAGCTCAATTTCAAGCTGCATGTCGCATCTGCTAGAGGCTAATAATTTTTTTTCTAAAAATCCAGATTTTGGACAAACTACGCCGCCATTAAGTTGACAAAATTGCTAAAGGCTGAGGCATTTGCTGTTTGTCCTAGTATTTGTCCCTTTTGTATCATTCTCACACTTTCTATTCCTGCAATAGTTGCTCGAGCTGCTTGAAAACTCTTAAAACCCAGCATCGGTCTGGTTCGCTTCTTGATAAAACGATGATCTTGCTCAATGATATTGTTCAGGTATTTGATTTGCCTGATCTTGATTTTTTCATTTTCTGCAATGTCTTGGTTGCAAAAATCCAGAGCTGCTTTATTGCTGCCACTCTTATCAATCGTTACTTTCGCTGGTCTACCATTGTGTTTAATCGCTTTTTTGAAAAAAGCCTTTGCTGCAACAGCATCTCTCTTGGCCCTCAACAAAAAATCAATGGTATCGCCTTGGCTATCAACGGCACGATACAAATAGACCCATTTGCCTTTCAATTTGATGTACGTCTCATCCATCCGCCAGCTGCCATTCACCGATTTCTTGCGTTGGCGCACTCGACCACTAATCAATTTTGCAAATCGTTGTACCCATCTTTGTACAGTTGAATGATCTACCACAGCACCACGGATCTGCATCATCTCTTCCAATTCACGGTAACTTAAAGAAAATCGACACTTCATATACACAAATAGCATAATCACTGATGGTGATGAACAAAATCCTTTAAATCTTGGCAACAATGTCGGGCATAAAGTCAGCATCATTATTTTCCTTGAAATCACAAAACTTTATACCAAATCCCTCTGGCTTTTTACAGATGCGACATGCAGCTTGAAATTGAGCTTATAAAGAGGTAGCTAATCTTTGTAAGCGGGAAGAGATGACTCTGAAGATGCGACTAGATAACTAATCTGTGGTTCTGATAAGAGCTCTCTTCCCATTTGTCTCAAGCTGAACAGTATCTAAAGAAAAGCTTTTACGCTTATTCTGACTTCGCATGGTTAGCTAAGACAACTTGAATCTATCAAATTAAAAAGGAGCATTAAAGATGTCTATACCGATATTAGGAATTGATGTGTCCAAGAAAGATCTTTCTCTAGCACTGATTTTCAACGATTCTTCTAAAAAGTTAAAAATATCTAATGATCCCAAAGGATTTAAAGATCTTACGACTTGGTTAGAAAAACAGAACATCCTTCACCTTAAAGCTTGTATGGAGGCAACAGGTAGTTATGGTGAAGAGATTGCCGATTACCTTTATGAACAAGGTCATGACGTTTATGTCGTAAATCCTGCTTGTATCAAAGCTTTTGCTAAAAGTAAATTAAATCGCCATAAAACGGACGAAGTAGATAGTTTATTAATCGCTGAATATGCTAGCAAAAATACCTTACGTTTGTATTCTCCACGAGATCCTGTATATAAAGAATTAAGAGATCTTTATCGATGTTCACAAAATCTAAAATCTCAATGCACTCAAGTAAGCAATTTTTTAGAAAACAAGAATCGTCTTCCTAAAAGCGTTTTGTTAGTCTATCAACAGTTACAAGATCATCTCAACGACCAGATAGAGTCTCTGAATATAACTATAGAAGCTCTTTTAGCTACACAAGAATCTTTAAGGAAAGATTATGAAAATCTACAAACGATTCCAGGTATTGGTCAAACAACAGCTATTGCTATATTAGCTGAAACACCGTCTTTTTCTAATTTAGAAAATGCTCGTCAGCTTGCAGCTTATGCGGGTCTGACGCCTTCCCAAAGAATATCGGGAACATCTTTAAAAGGAAAATCTCGGCTTTCAAAAATAGGATCAGCACCGTTAAGAAAATCTCTGTACTTTCCTGCTATTGTTGGTAAAAAACATAATCCACTTTTAAAAGAATTTGCTGCCAATCTTGAACGCAAAGGCAAGCATACGATGGTTATTATTGGGGCTTTGATGAGAAAACTTCTGCATATTATTTTTGGCGTTTTAAAACATAAAACCCCTTTTAATCCTCACCTTGTTAATTTTGATGCTTGACTTTTAAGACAGTATCAGATCCATTGTTAAGGCTGTTG
>VGMA01000166.1 GCA_016866575.1 Chlamydiota bacterium | reverse complement strand
AATTATGCGAAAATTGGGTAATAAAGAGTTTATTACCCCATGCTTTAGATTTTTTACAAATCACATTCTAGCTGCTATTCCTAGAATACCGATCAAAATCAAATACACTGCTACTACGTAGTTCAGTATATCAGGAAAGATTAAGATCAAAATACCGGCAAATAAAGAAATCGCCGGACTGACAAAAACCAACATCTATCAGCTCCTTTTGTTATTTTTTTAAGCTATATGGCCCTGAGCCGTGGATATACATCATCAACAAAGCTCCCATAAGAGCTAAATTCTTCCAAAAACAGAGTGTATGCATTCTCTCTGCGAAACCGTTGGTTGCATTCCAGAATGTGTGCACCCCGAAAGTAAGTGGAATTAAGGATATAATCAATACCCAGCAGCCAATCTTAGTCTTTAATCCTAAAAGGATGCTAATACCACCTAAAATAGTGATCATTCCCCACAAAGGAAGTGTCATTTCGGCCATAGGCACACCCTTTTTCACTGCATCGGCAATCATCTCATCAGAAAATCCATAGGTTCCTTGAACCAAAAATACGATGGCAAAAAATACTCTACCTAGCAAAAACATGTACTTCATTGTTACCTACCTTTTAGCCGCTATATATCTGATAAAGTATTTTTTGAATCGTAAAAAGATTTGTTGTATTATAAAATTTTTAATATATACTTCTAGCCGATCTTGTACTTCGGTTGGATTTTAGCAACTAAAAGGAGAGAACTATTTTGACAAAAACAACAGAAATCATTAATCCTATATACATTAAAGAAAGGCTCATATGTCTATTATTAGAAATACACTACTCTCAAATAGCATCTATACTATCTCAACATTAGATGCGAATAGTAGCACCTCACACAGCTCTAAAGCGAATTTGTTACATCAAATATTCGTCAGCGGATCAGAGCTAGAAAATTTTGTATTTGACCCCTTATCTCAACTAGATCAAACAAAAGTATACTCACCTAACAAGCAACCTATTGATCTAAAAAAAGACGCCTTTACTCAGGTTGTAGAAGAAAAAAAAATCGATGAAGTGCCATCTCAAAATTCCCAAGAAAGCGACCTTAAGCACATGTTTATCTCCGCAGATGGTGATGAGCTTAAATTTCATGCGCTATTAGGACAAGGCTCATTTGGCTATGTATTTCACGGAGAACTCCAATTAGAGAATTCTTATTCAAAGCAAAAAGTTGCTATTAAGGTAAATAAAAATGGCGAAAGTGAAAAAGCACATTCAAGATTAAAGAGTTTAATCTTTGATGAAGCGATCTTAGTTCAAAAAATACAGACTAAAACCTCAACATCGCAATCAGATTCTTTCATAGTTGAGTATTTGATGCATGGATCACTCAATCCCGAACAAAACTTTTTTGTAATGCCTTTATATCATGGAGATCTTTTCCATCTAAGACGAAAAAATCCTACCCTATTTCAATCATTAGAGGCCATCAGGGACCTAGCCCATCAACTCTTCAGCGCTCTACATGTACTTCGATCTTTCGATCCCGTGATCGTCCATTGCGATATTAAACCCTCGAATATCCTGATAGAGCAATACTCTCCTATAAAAATTCGACTCTCGGATTTTGGTAATAGTAATGAAGGAAGCTCTACCAATTTAGAAAGAGATTACATTGTTACAAGATGGTATCGAGCCCCAGAAATCGTTTTAGGCCTTCCTTACGGACCTGCAATCGATGTGTGGAGTGCAGCGTGTACGCTTTTTGAAGCATACAGTGGATCTGTCCTTTTTCAAGCTGATACGAACTACCATTTAATCCACCTACAACGTGGCTTATTACCCAAAATGTCAAAACAGTTCTATGAAAAAAATCTCAAAGGGAAATCATCTCTCAATTTGATGACCAAGCCTTACTATGCAAGTAAAGACCTCTTTGCAAAAAAATTTCCCAATGTTTTAGGAGAACCAGAAACAGCTATTGTTGAAAAAAGAAAAGCGCTTAAACAGCTCTTAGAAAAAAGCCTTACTTGGGATCAAAACGAGCGAATCACCCCGGAAGAAGCACTAAATCACTATTTTATCACTAATGATCTGCCAACACCAACTCATTTTTCGAAGAATTTAGATATAACACCAAGATCTTCAACTTCTTCTGGAAATCGAGAAGAAAAAAATGGCAGTGA
>VGMA01000165.1 GCA_016866575.1 Chlamydiota bacterium | reverse complement strand
TCAAATCTTAGAGCTTGGAATTCGTGTAGTGAATTGCCGTTTTGGAATTATTTTAGGCAAAAATGGAGGAATGCTCCAAAAACTTCTTAAAATCTTTCGTTTGGGATTAGGAGCTGTTTTAGGATCAGGATCTGAGATCATTAGCTGGATTTCATTATTAGATACCATCCGCGCCATTGAATTTTGTTTAGAGAATCAAAGAATTCATGGCCCTGTGAATGTTGTTTCGATCAATCCTGTTGATCAAAGAAGCTTCACCAAAATTCTAGCAAGAACTATCCATCGCCCCGCATTTTTTTCTATTCCAAGTTGGTTTTTATCTCTTTGCTTAGGACAAAGAGCAAAAGAGCTTCTCCTAACAAGTCAAAAAGTACTTCCCCAAAAGCTCCTTAAAGAAGGATTTTCATTTATCCATACCGATTTAGAGTCGGCTCTCAAGGATATTTTACTTAAAACCTGATCCCTTTCACTGTTTTTTGATCTTTAATTGATAAAAACAACATAGATAGGTATTATCCTTACCTTAATTTATTTTTATAAGGTAAAAGATGAGTATTAAAGTTTCTCACGCAGTATTGAATCCCCTTCCCCCTATCCATGACCATGAAGAAATAGAGCGCGTATCCTCAGCTTTAATCAAATGGTGGCACGATCACACAGCTATTGATACTGCCAATAGCTCGAGTTCTCTTTTTATTATCAAATCTATCCAAGACATGATTTCTGGTATCTGTCATCCATACACTGAAGTTACAACTGAAACCAAAACCTCTTTCAACCAAATTTCAACACATAATCTTGAAACACTTGGCGCTTTTTCTAAAAAAATTCATGAAATTCCTCTCTCTGATTTAAAAAAAGTCAACAGGTCGTTATCGAGAAAAATAGAAGAAATCCGCTCAGATGTCTTTGCAGCTCAGCACATCTACAAAATCCAGTATGGCGTTCTTAAGTACTGCTTAGATGAATTACCTAATAGCTATAACTCCTGATTTTAAGAAAAATTTTTTCCGCCTTATTGCGAGTTAATCTTTTTTCATGCTAATAAAAAAGTATGAAGAAAATTTTACGCATTTCGGCGGCTATTTTGATCCTTATAGGTATAGCCCTTTTTCCTCTAGCAGGCTATATCGCTGACCAAGTAACTGATGGCCAAGGACAAATATCAAGCGGTCAACAAAAAGTAGATACACTACGAGGAGCTAGCTCTTTAAGCCCTTACACCAAAGATGTCGGCAATTTCTTTGCAGATTCAGGTCAAAGAAAAATCGACGCGGGGAAAAAAGAAGTAGCTAAATATGAAAAGGTAATAAAAGATCTTCGCATAGGAGGAACGATCGCCATCCTTCTTGGTGGTGTTTTGTTTCTTGTGAGCTTTCTACCACAAAAAAGATCTAGTAAATAGTTTTTTTGATTTCTTGAGCTCGTCAATAGCTTCTTGAGATTCTATTCTACCTTTTTTAGAATACTTTCATGAATTATGTTATTGATTGGGAAGAAATATGGAAAATCCATGCCCCTCATTATAAAGATGGATACGCTAAAATCCCCTTAAGGGGCAATAAAGAGCTTATACTAAAACCAGGTCCAGGTTTTGGTGATCTTTCTCACCCTAGCACTAATTTGATGCTTAAAATGCTCAAACCCTTAGTGAAAGATAAAGTTGTTGTCGATATTGGCTGTGGATCAGGTATCTTATCAATCGCTTCTATGCTACTAGGTGCAAAAAAAGTTTACGCCTTTGAAATAGAACAGGATGCTATTTCACACGCCAAGGAAAATTTTTTGCTTAACAACGTGGATATTGAGATGAATAAACATCCCGATTTTTTTGATCTTGTATGTATCAATATGATTTCATCAGAACAAAAAATCGCTTTTGCCCAGTACCCTTTTTTGAAAAATTATCCTCATCTACTTCTTGCCTCAGGTCTGCTAAAAGAAGAGAAAGAGCGTTATCTACGCGAAATGTCTTCTTACCGCTTCATCAAAGAAAAAAAAGATGAGTGCTGGATGAGTTTATGCATGCAGTACCACCTTGATTAAGGTGGACTGCATCCGTAGTATTACTATTTTTGGCTCACTTTGACCACTTTTTCAAAAACTGAATCGTAAACAGCTACTACTCCATTTTTGATATACTTAGTTAAATGCGGAAAACTTTTGTGCATTTCTCGAC
>VGMA01000164.1 GCA_016866575.1 Chlamydiota bacterium | reverse complement strand
CTGAAGAGAGGTGGTCTAAGAAAAGGACTTTAGAAAATTTTATACTTATGGAAGAATGACGATTATGAAGGTACTACTCGCACAGCTCAACCCCACGATAGGGGATTTAGAAGGCAACACGAAAAAAGTGTTGCATAGCATGGAGATCGCTCGTGAAAAAGGGGTTGATCTGATTGTTTTTCCTGAAATGACTCTATGTGGATACACTCCAGAGGATCTTTTATTTAGTCAAAGATTCATTGACGATATGGAAGAGTGTCTCGATCAAATCGTTAGAGCCTCAAAAGGGGTTGCTCTTTTGGTGGGGATGATTAGAAGAAATCCTATGAGAGAAGAAAAGCTTTTATACAACAGCGCGGCGGTGATTTCTGATGGGATGCTTTTAGGGTTTTATGACAAAATTTTGCTTCCTCATTACGATGTTTTTAATGAAAGACGCTACTTTTCTGAGGGAAGATCGGTTCAGGTCTGGAATATAAAAGGTGTAAGAGTTGCGGTAGTGATCTGCGAAGATATGTGGCAAAATGCCTCGCATGTATCAAATACAACATATGTTAGAGATCCTGTAAAAGAACTTGTTTCCTATCGCCCAGATATTTTGTGCAATTTGACCGCTTCTCCCTTTCAAGCGCAAAAAGGGGAAGTGCGTGTAGAGGTGTGCAGGGCAGCGGCAAAAACGTTAAACTGCCCAGTGGTCTACAGCTGCCAAGTGGGTGCAAATGGAATGCTCATCTTTGACGGCTATTCGATGGTTGTCGATAAAGATGGAACATTGCTTGCTCTGGCTAAGGGTTTTGAAGAAGACTTCATGACTGTGGATATCCCTTCTAAGGGTGTGCCGGCAAAGTTTGAGCCTGATGTAAAAAAAGATGTCTACAGAGCTCTTTGTCTTGGGGTGAGTGATTATTTTGCGAAGGCAAATCAGAAAAAAGCGGTCATTGGCCTTTCAGGGGGAATCGATTCTGCACTTGTTGCTTCTATAGCTAAAGATGCACTTGGGAAAGAAAATGTCTTAGGCATCTACATGCCAAGCCGTTTTTCTTCTAAAGAGGGGTATGAGGATGCTAAAAAGCTTGCAGAGAATCTGGGTATTGAATTTAAAACAATTTCTATTGAACCGATGTTTGAGCTTTACTTAGAAACTCTTAAAGAGCACTTTCCTGATGAGGATTTCGATATCACTGAAGAAAATCTTCAAGCTAGAATTCGTGGCGTGATGCTTATGGCTTTTGCAAATAAGATGAAAATGCTCCTTTTGAATACGGGCGATAAAAGTGAATTTGCTTTGGGTTACTGCACTTTGTATGGGGATATGTGCGGCGCTTTGAGTGTTATAGGGGATGTTTTAAAAACAGATGTGTATGAGCTTTGTAAATATGTGAATCGAGAAAGAGAGATCATCCCGCAAAGAATTTTTGATAAGCCGCCATCGCCTGAGCTAAGGCATCATCACAAAGCAACAGATACACTTCCTCCTTATCCTATTGTGGATGTGGTTTTAAAGGCTTACATCGAAGCTCAGCAGCCGATCGATGTGATCGCAAAGCAGTACAATATTGATTACAACATTGTCTATTCGATCATTGAGCGCATTTACAAGGCTGAGCATAAAATGCGGCAAGCTCCTCCTGCCTTAAGGGTGTCAGGTAGAGCATTAACGATTGGGCGAAGAAAGCCGCTTCACCATACCGGGCGCCATACGGTATACTAAAGAGTTCTAGGGGCTGGCCAGGGAAGGGGAAGAATCTCTTGAAGAGATGTTCTTTTTTTGTAAAGCATGAGCAGCCTATCAAAACCGATGGCGATCCCATAGGCTTTTTCAGAAAGGGGATATGTTGCTAAATCTTTAATAAATAATGGGTCTATTGGCAAGACAGATTTGCCCATAGCGCTTCTTTTTTGATTATTGAGCTCCATTCTCTCTATATGTGTCACAGTGTCAGTGAGTTCGTGATAGCCGTTTCCGAGTTCAAGTCCTTGGTAAAAAAATTCATAGCGGCGGGCTTTGCCGTTTTCTACTTTGGCAAGGGCTGCTTCTTCTTCTAGAAAATTGGTGACTATTGAAATTTCGTTTTTGCCGAGGTGGGGTTGGATCTTTTCTGAGAAGATGTAATCTTTGATCGTGGAGCTATCCCATGTGGGGTGATCTTTTTTGACGATACTAAATTCTTGGCTCCATGGGGTGTAGAGCTCTTCATAGTCGTAGATAGC
>VGMA01000163.1 GCA_016866575.1 Chlamydiota bacterium | reverse complement strand
GTCCTATAGATCATTCTACAACAAACAACGACGAAGCCAAAAGCCTGGATTTCATTACAAAAAATATCCAAGAGCTTACCGGATTCTCTGATATTGAACTTTATAAAGAAGCCGAAAGAAAGTGGTCTCAAACACGCTCCGTTAAAGCTGGCCCAATATCCACTTCCCTATCAAATATCAAGATTCGCGAGATCGATAAAGATGGAAACTGTCTTTTGCATTCGGTGATCCAAGGATTAGGACTTCCTATTAGTCATCAAGAGCTTAGAAAAAAGGTCGTAGAAAATATTGATACAAAACTTCCCTCCTTCAAACAGGAGCTTTTAGAATATTTTGAGGCCCTTCCTGAAAGAACCCCTTTTTTTAATAATAATTGTACAAAAGAGGATCTTCTGGAAGCTTTGAATCTAAATATCTCTGATTCTAATCCAGATAAAGACAAAATTCAACGCGCCACACAGCACTATCTAATAGTTATTCAGAAAGTGGGAATATCCCTAGGTGGGTCGGTAATTGAGACTCTTCAACGTCTCTATAAAGTAAATTTCGATATTAGAGACAAGAATTTTAATAAAATTCAAACGTTTTACAATCCGTTATTTAATCAAACCCTGACTTTACGCTTACGGGATGAGCACTATGATATAATCGAAAGGGACTAAAATCTAACTTTTCTTTTTCTTGGTTTTTTCTCTGTCTTTAAGAAGAAGCCTAGCTTTAACTAAAATCTCCTCCCCGAGGCTGATATGAAGCGGCATCTTTTCTCTATAGAGAGCTTTAACCGATTCGTTAGATTTTGCTCTTAAAAGGGGCAGATCAGAAATCAGTAATAGGGCCCCTATCGATAATTTTCTATAGTATCCTCCAATAAAAATTGTTGCACACTCCATCTCAATTGCCTGAGACCTTGATTCTATCAATTTTTTTTTAAATTCAGGATCGAATTCCCAGAAACGGATATTTGTTGTGTGGGTGATACCAATATGGTGTAGCAAGTGGTGTTTATCTAGGGTTTGGGATATGGCACTTGAGACGGTGAAATTCGCCATGGCAGGTACATCAGGAGAAAAATAGTGATGAGACGTACCCTCCCCTCGAATAGCTGCTATAGGCATAAAGAATTCGCCTACCTTGTATTTGCGCCTCAAGCCACCGCAAAGCCCTAACATCAAGGCGGCTTCTACCTTTATGTAGGAGAGTAAATCGACTACAAGAGCTGCTGCGGGAGAACCTATTTTAAAGTCGCAAATAGTAATCTCATTTTTAGGGTCGTGAGCTACTTTAAACATGCTCCCTTCATGGATCTCAACGCCATGTTTTTCAGCAAAATGCTGAACGTAGATCGGGAAATTGGTTAAAAGAACAAGTGGTTGAAAAAGGGATGGATGGCAGCCAGCGTAACGCTCTAGTGTCTGAAGAGCATACTCTTTTTCGTTTAATGGTTCCTCCTCTAAAAAATGGTGCTCAGTATCTTCGCTGGCTTCAACGTGGGCTCTGAGTCTAGATATATCTTCCTGATCGTCCATTATCTTATTAAAAAAACCGTAATTTTATTAATTTTTGTATACTCTTTCAGATCTCTTTTGTAAAGAAAAGGGTTTAATTAATGTTTTGTTCTTTTTATTCTAGTTATTTAAATTACGCGTTCTTTATTCACTTTTAATTCTTTTTTTCAAAATTTGCCCGTATTTCTTGTTTTCTTTTTTATTAAATGATTTACTTGCAATTATTTAACGTAAATACAACATTAAAATTTAAATATTTTTAGGAATCTCTATGAGTGCAGTATCGCCTATCTCAGTCCCTAGTTTCGTAGTATCGGGATGGAATTTTTTTAGTAAAATCACTCCGCAACCCACCTCAATAAATCGTATGGTAGCGATTGGGATCATAGTGAGTGCCGTGGCAATGGTTCTTCTTGCGAAAATTTCTTTTCTTGCGGGCTTTACCCTTACCCTAGGTGCCTACACCCTAGTAAACCACTCTGATCTGAAAGCCTTCACCCGAGCCCAAAAAGAGCTCGAGGACAAGCTCCTCAGCCTTAATGGTGGCAACCGTTCGATCCTCCCAGCTAACAAGGATTTTAAAGAGGTTCTTTCTAAATTAACAACAGAAGACAATCTTCTTATTGAGGACATACGTTCAATAACTAGACAATTACCTGAACTACAGGAGAATTATATAACATGTTTAAATTTAGTGCAGGAATTACA
>VGMA01000162.1 GCA_016866575.1 Chlamydiota bacterium | reverse complement strand
AAGTTGCACTCCGACAACTCGTCCAATTGGCCTCTCAAGAGGCCAGAATCCAGAGGCTATTTACTGAAGCCCATCCGTAAGCCTCAAGCGTAGACAGTGTGGCGCTATTCATCCGGAATGCTTTTATTCAAAGTGCCTTATCCATACCACTTTCAAGGGCTAGACGACCCGAATAAAAGCGAAGGAGGCAAAACCAAAATTTGTTTGATATCTATAAAAGTTTTAGTATAGAAGGAAATCCTGAGCATACGTTTATTATTTCCCTATAACGGGCAATAGAATGCACAGCCCGGAAATAACTTCGGTACTTTGGATCAATCGGTTTTATCATGAAATTTTTTGTTTTCTTCAATGAGCAATCGTTCGGTTTCGAGGCTTTGATTTAAGCCTTTTACCAAGAAAGTTTTTTCATTTTTTTCTCCTGAGACACCAAAGAGGGCAATTGCATTTGGGTCAATCGGGAGAAATTGAAAAGTTTCAAAGATACCATCTATAGCCAAAAACTTTTTAAAAAACTTCATCTGCATATGGGGTGTGCTATATTCCATAAGATTCGTTCTATTTACGACTGTTATTACCTTTTTAGATTCTTTTATTGCCTTTGATAGCTGCTCAACTTTTCTACGGTCCATGATATCGATTTGTAAAAAATCTACCCTAACGCCTTCTACAGCTTGCTTCATTTTTCTAAATTGTTCTTCGTCTAGTTTTGGCATTCCCAGGGCTGCTTGTAAGCTAATGATTGCAAACCATTTATCAACACTTTTATACCCGGGATAAATAAGATCCGCATAATCAATCATTAAAGAATGGAACACATCGAGGGTTTGAGCATTTTTTAATGCTTCTAACTCCGCTCTTTTGTAGGCAATCAACTTATCATCTCTATCGACTACCAAAACTTGTGATACATGTTTGTCCAAAGAGGGTAATAGGCCGAAGATATTTCCCTCCCCAATAAAAAGCGCAATAGATCGATTTCTTTCCCCTATTGGCTCAATTTTTTCAAGTTTTTCACCGATTCCATCATAGTCTTGGTTTGAATAGAAATAGGTTCGGTCTGGCCCAACATCAGCTGCCTCTAAGCCTGAATTTAACTCTATGAAAGCGATATAAGGGTCAGTTGGTAGGTGAGCTTGTTGTCTTAAAACTTTTGAAGCATCATGAGGAAAAGAGTGAGAACGGGGGGATCCTTGGAGGCTGGTGCAATCCGTGCAGTCAAGCCTTCTACAAACCGGAAGCTCGGGTAGGGCTTGGAGGATAGACAAAGCAACCTTAGTAACTTTAGTCAATTGTTTACCCGCGCCAGCCGTATTGGAGTTGGGCACACTACTTTGTACGTTAGGATTAGGGTTACTTGAGATAGGTCCGCTCATACTCCGTCCCTTACCCAAAACAAGCTTTTTAATACATATATATTTGAAAATTAATCCCATTTTTGGGATCAGGGGTAAAATGATTGAAGGTACAAATTCATCTTCTCTACCAGGTAGTAGTAGTCCGTAAGGCGGGGCAAAAACATCCGATTAGAACAAGAAAAGGATGCAATCGAGGAAATTCAACTTCAAAAAGAAAATATTGGACCGCTTGAAAGGCAAAATCTTGTTAAATCAAGAAAAGGCCAAGGAATCTTCAAAATTAATATAAAAATATACAAAAAAATGTCGTAACAATCTTATAAAAATCGTTCAAAATCATATTAGCCCAGCTCGTACAACCACCCCAAGGAAGCCCCTAGCCCAATTTACGGTACTGGTAAATACAAAGGGCTCTGAACCTAGAAACTAATCCTTCGCTCCAAAATCTCTCAGCAGCTTTTTCATCTCATTGTCACCAGTCAGATTTATTGCTGAACGACCCCCATTATCTTTAAGATTAGGATCTGCTCCATAAACTAAAAGTACTCTCACCACATCTTTTCTTTTTTGTTCGACTGCATGCATAAGTGGAGTCCTACCATAGGTAGAGTCTTTTTCATTCACTTGAGCCCCATTTTTAAGCAGCAATTGGATTTTTTCTAAACACTCCATACCACCGCGTTGAGCCAACTCCCTTAGAAGTGTCTGCCCATGTTGATCTTTGATGCCGTTAAAGTTGAATTTCCTATCGATGCAACTTTGAAGAAATGAAGCGGGAAGTTGGAATAAAGCATAAATCGCATCGCTACTTTGGGTATGGGGATTCAAGATACCAATTTTTAGAAGATAGTTAAAGTTATCTA
>VGMA01000161.1 GCA_016866575.1 Chlamydiota bacterium | reverse complement strand
TTCTAAATCGTTGTTCATCACTTTAGGTGCGAACAGAGGATCATAATACTCTTCGTAATGATTTCCGGAAAGAGATTCTTGATTAATTGGTGTTTCTATATTTTTTACAGCCGCTTCTTGCTCAAGTTCTTTGAACAAAGTCTCTGAAATTAAAGTAGTTGGAGGAGTTAAGAGATTTGGAAATACAAGTGGTGGCAAACTAACATTTTCTTCAGTTTTATCCACTCCTGACACTTCTTTTTCTTCTAAAGATGGACGCTGTTTTCCTCTTCTACTTCTTCTTCTATCTCTTCTTGCCGCTGTTGTAGGCTGCGCGGTAGTTTCTTGAGAAACTTTTGTCTCTTCGACTAAAGTCTCTTGCACCTCTTGAACTACAGCTTGTTTATTTTGCGGTTTAGCTGCTTGTTGCTGAGGCTCTTTACCACCTGCAATTTTAATCAATTTATCGATTCCAGGATTTTTTACAGCAAGACGTACTTCTTTAACTTCTGCAAGCTCATAATCACTTACTGGCAAAAGAAAAGACTTAGGACGCTCTAAAGATCTGTAAAAAAACGTTTGGCCAAAAGAGATCACTTCAACAGCATCAACTAGATACTCTTCTAAAGCTGCCCCTTTACTGCTCTTTATCGATAATTTATACCCCTCCTTTGGAGTAATGATAGTCTCTATAATAGGATCGCGTGTAAAATGCACGGTACTTTTCCATTGTTAAACGGTTAAACATCAACGTATCCTTATCCTCTTTGAGCCATAAATAAAAGCAAATCGACTACGCGATTTGAATATCCCCATTCGTTGTCATACCAGGATACGAGTTTAAAAAATTGTGAGTTCAAGGCGATTCCTGCATGTCTATCAAAAATACAAGAATGGGAATCTGAAATAAAATCAGACGAAACAACTTCGTCTTCTGTATACGCTAAAATTCCCTTCATTGATCCATTTGATGCTTCTTTCATGGCATCACAAATCGCCTCGTAGGTTGTTGGTTTTTCTAACCTAACAGTTAGATCAACAACTGAAACATCCGCTACAGGGACTCTAAAAGCCATTCCGGTTAGTTTACCTTGTACTTCAGGTATCACCTTCCCTACAGCTTTTGCGGCTCCTGTACTTGACGGAATAATATTAAAACCTGCCCCTCTGCCGCCGCGCCAATCTTTTCCAGATGGACCATCAACGGTTTTTTGGGTGGCAGTAACAGCGTGAATTGTGGTCATCAATCCTTCAGCAATTTGCATATTATTGCTTAAAAGAACCTTCACCACTGGAGCTAAACAGTTAGTCGTGCACGAAGCATTAGATACAATGTGATCACGACTCGGATCGTAAAACTTTTCATTCACACCCATAACAAACATAGGTGCATCGGTAGAAGGAGCTGTAATAAGCACTTTTCGAGCACCTGCTTCGATGTGTTTATTTGCAGCTTCTTTAGATGTAAAAAGTCCGGTGGCTTCTATTACGTAATCTATTTCTAGTTCACGCCAAGGAAGCTTTGCCGGATCTTTTTCTTTAAAAACTTGGATTTTTTTGTTGTCTACTATAAGCAGACTTCCTTCTACTCGGACATCTAGAGGGAAGTGTCTATGGACAGAATCATACTTGAGTAAATATGCGAGGAGGTTTGCCTCGCAAATATCATTTACAGCCAGTATATCTATTTTATCACTGTGGTGCTGGGCGATCGCTCTGAGCGCCAGCCTCCCGATACGACCAAAACCATTGATTGCTACGCGTATCGCCATATTCTACCTCCCATTCCTTGCAGAAGGATACCTCAAATGCGAGAGGATGTCAATCTGCCAAGTACTCTATAATACATTTTTCAGCAGCATCGCCAGCTTGAACTTTCGCCAAGCGAACAATTCTGGTGTATCCGCCTTGTCTATTTACAAAGCGCGGCCCGAGTTCTGAGAATAATTTCTTTAGAATTGTACGGTCTGTATTATATGCTGATGTATCACCACTCTTCACTTCACGTGCTTCTTTTGTTGTAAGAACGTTGTGTCTAAGAGAAAGTTTTGCTTTCACTTGTCTTCTTGAGTGAAGTGTATCGTTTTTAGCTAATGTGATCAGTTTCTCTGCATAACGTCTGAGTTCTTTTGCCTTAGGCACAGTTGTCTCAATACGCTCGTGCTGTATCAAATTTTTGCACAAATTTTTCAGAGTCGCTTCTCGGTGAGCCGAATCACGGCTTAATCTTCCTGAATGATTTCTATGTCTCATGGCTTATCCTTTTTCACTATGTGCGAGAG
>VGMA01000160.1 GCA_016866575.1 Chlamydiota bacterium | reverse complement strand
AGATCCAAAATTTCACAGCCTCTTTCTTCAACAACCGGAGCTGGACCTGGTTCAAAATATAAAGGGGGGCTTAAATGCATCATAAAAATCCTTTAATGCTTTAATTTTCTTATTCAATTAAAAAAAATGGCAAGTTCTTTACATATGTATGTATTAGCCTTGAGCATCATGGATTCTTTGGTAGATTTGCTGAATTTTTTGATGATCTTCGTCTAATTTGATAGAAACTAGGAAAAGAGCAATAGTAAGTGCAATAGTAGTAATGACAGCTAGAGGTGTAAAAAAGGAAAAACATATTGCTACTATTGATAGAGCAATCATAGCTGCTATGTTGACTAAAAGACAGACGCGATAATGGTAGCTATGTTGAAATAATTGTAGTTTTAGTTCTATGTTGCTTGGCTCAGCAGCTAAATACTGAGAATTTAATTGTTGATTTGCTAATCCGTAAAATATCGGTCCTATAATAGGGGTTAGCGCTACAAAACATTTGCTTAATGGGTGAGTCACCCAGCAAGAATCTTCTGCTGCTTCCGCACCAATAAGAGTAAATTGAGGAGTTGATATAGGATTTTGTGTAGAATCTTGTATGCTCATAAAAATTCAGTTTTTGTTAAGATTGTATATGGATTAGAGCTATTAAAGCAATCTTAATAAAATATTCAAATTCTTGCATTACCGAATCACTTGTTCTTTTATGAGATGAAAAGTAGTTCAAGGGATCGCTACATTTTTTATCATGGATAGCACGATAAAAATCGTAATGTGAAAAATTTTATTCTTCAATTTTGGGGTAAAAATTGAGCACTTCGCAATCTCCTAAAAGCTTATAGATCAAAACACCTGTTACTGTAAGTGATATAGCGGTTGATAACAACCCAACCACAGGGAGAACAAAGATACCCAAGATGGACATAGCTAAAATAGCTACACTGTTGATAAGCATGCAAATATCGTAATCAACAAGATGTTTAATCATGCTTGCTTTTACTACTTGATTATCAGTATTATCGTGCTCGTTTGCGTAATATTCTTGCGCAAATATGTATAGTAGCATTCCAGCAAAAGGAATGATAGAGCAGGCAATTTTAGTAAGGGTATTGTCAAAGAAGTGAGGGGCTCTATTCAAGGCATCAGTATACTCTTGTTGGGTATGCGGACGACAGGTAGAAATAATAGAAGTCATATCAATAGCCCTTAAAATTGGTTTTTTCAAGCTTACGCTAAAAGAAAATTAACCTCAATCTTAATGAAAAATTTAAGAAATGGATTAAAATATTTTCTTATTAGGAATGGATGATTTCTTGCACGGTTTTGAAATGGATCTTAGAAGTTTTTTGAAGAGCTTCTATTCCATGGGTTTTGTAGAGGTCTTTACAAACTTTAGCTGTCTCTTTTGAAGCTCCTTTTGGAAGGGCTAGATGATAAGGCTCACCTAGCTTAGCTAGCAATTCTAAAAACTTTGCTCTAGCGAGTATGGATGCGGCTGCTACTACGACATCATCTTCTGCTTTGGTTCTTTTTGAAAGGTGCAGGTTGAGCGCTTTTCTTTTAAGGGCATTTTCTACTAAAGGCTCATGTGTAAATTGGTCTATTAGGATTTCATCACATTTGGTCTCTTGATACAAAGAGTCAATAACTGTTGCATGACCCCAGGCTAAAAGATGATTGAGATTGAAAAATTTTTCATATAATTCGTTGTATTTTTCGGGGTGGATGGCAAGGATTTTGTGTGGGCAAATAGCCATGATCTCTTTGCTTTTTTTCATTACCGTTTCATCGGAAAGGCGTTTTGAATCTTTGATGCCTATTTTGATTAAAGTGGTAATTGTTTGCTCATCTGCAAAAACGCTTGCTACGCAAAGAGGTCCAAAAACATCTCCTTTGCCAGCTTCATCTACTCCTATATGAGGCTCTAAAAAGGTGAGCATCTCAGGATGGGAGTAGGAAAGATTTTCAAGGATATTAGGCTCGAGGTAAAATTTGATGAAATCTTCTTTTTCTTTTCCTTGAACTGTAAATTTTCCTGATTGGTATAAAGTGCAGGAAAGTCCTGTTTTTTTCGCTTGAAAGATGGTGTGATTAGGCTTACTCAATACGAAACCTTGGGATGAGAGATCTGTTTCGATTTTCTCAAAAAGCTCTTTTGAGATGTCGCACACAAAGCAATTAGACATTTGCACCAGAGAATAATTTCTAGCAATTGTAACAATTGACCAGTTTTCTTTGAACATTTTGTTGATTTTTTGCTAATCTGTGGCATGCTAGCAAATTTTGCAAGAGGACCGTAA
>VGMA01000159.1 GCA_016866575.1 Chlamydiota bacterium | reverse complement strand
GACTAAATGGGACTGCGAAATCGGAACAAAGAGTTTGCTTTTTTCAGCATACTCGATGATGAGAAACTCTGTTTCTATCCCAAGGTGATTTTTTTGGGTTTCTATGCCGCGAAAAATTCCGATACCGTTATGGAAATGGACTACAAGGTCGCCGGGGTTGAGTTCGTGGAATTCAGAAGATGGGGTGTGGAAAGTGTTTCGCCATTTTTGACGAGGCATCTTTAATCTTTTAGACCATTCTGTGTAGGGGAAAACAACTAGGTTTCCTCCAAGAACAAATCCTGAAGAAAGGTAGCCTTTTAGGTAGGTTGTACTTTTTGGTAAAAGAGCTTTTAACGCTTCTTCTTCAGATTCGTTTGCAAAAATTCCAAATACTTTTGCATCTTCAACAAGATCTTCTTCATGCACAGATGTAAATGGGGAAAACAGCCTTTCAGTAACAAACGATCTGCCAAACATCTCTAAAGAATTTTCATAAAGAGATTCGTTACAGAAAAAGAGGTGATCTAAACTTGTGGTCTTTTGGAAGAATTGATCTTCATGCATCATCAGCTCTGATCGATAGCCTGGCATGGCTTTGAGATTGACAAAGCGATCTTCTAAAGCCAAAAGATCATCAAAAACTACAATAGTATCATCTTTTAGATAGTCAAATAAGGTAGCTAAAGGCTGGCTTTTCAGCTGCAGTTTTTCATCGGCATAGGAGACAGAAAATGTATCTATTTTACCCGTTGATTTTTGGCTCATGGGATCAAAGGTGCGAATCTCTTCGATCTGATCGCCGAAAAATTCTATCCGTACAGGCTCAGGAAGCTCTGACGGGAAAAGATCGACAATGCCGCCGCGCACGGCAAATTGTCCTTTATCACTGACCAATTTGACACGCGTATAACCTAAAGAGCTGAGCTCCTCTGGAATGAGGGAAAAGGGGACTTCTTCATGTACCTTAAAGGTAAGTGACAGCTTTTTTAATGCTTGCGGTGTAAGAACTTTTTGCATGGCCCCTTGCAGCGATGTGATCACTACTTGAGGAGTTTTAGCGTGCATGAGCTCTTGAAGCTGCTTTGTTCTCATCCCGACAATATCAATACTTGGAGCAATATCTTCTCCAGGTAAAGCTTCCCATGCAGGAAAAACAATCGGGGGCTGTTTGGTGAAAAAGGCAATATCATGAATGAGCTGTGTGGAACTTTCATGTGCAGAAATCACGAGCACATGTTTTTTCTTATGCTTACTTGCAAAATAGATGAGTAGTGCTTTAGCGCTATCATTGAGCCCTTCTAGAAGAGAAGATTTCTTCTCTTCTATGGTCTTTTGAAACGATAGGATAAAAGGATGTTTTGCAAGTTCGTCAATCACAATAAACGCTGAAGTTCTAAAGTTGCTTTATCGAATCCCACAGGGTTTTTCCCTCCGGCCATCGCACTATCTTTTTTTCCGCCGCCTGATCCATCGATATGGGGGCTGATGGCTTTGATTAGCTCAACAGCACTTTTGTCTAAATCGGGCGACACTCTTAAATGGACTTGAATCTTTTCAGAAGTTTTTGCTCCTAAGAAGATCACTCCTGATTTTTTACGTGCTGCAAGAATTTGTCCAAGCTGGACAAGCTCATCAGCTTGTAGTTCTGATGAAGCAAAGGCTGTGAGCTTTTCTTCTTTTTCTAACAAGGTATCAGCGAGCTTTTCAAGATAGAGAGTTCGGAGTTTTTTTAACGCTTCTCTATGCTTTTTTTGTTCTTGCTCAAGCTCTTCTTGAAGTTTTGCAAGCTCTTTTTCTTTTTCGTACATCAAATGGATCGCATCTTGCCCTGTAAGAGCTTCAATACGGCGCACTCCTGAAGCGATGCTGGTTTCCTTGACAACTCTAAAGAGGCCGATAGAAGCTACACATTCTGCATGCAAACCGCCGCAAAGCTCTTTTGAGTAATTGCCGATGTCGACAACGCGTACGGTTTTGCCATACTTTTCGCCAAAAAATTGCTTGATATCAGATTTGGTTTTTACCTCTTCGTAATCGAGCTCATAGGTCTGTACTTTGGCATCTAAGAAGATTTTTTCGTTGATGAGATCTTCAACTAATCGTATTTCTTCTTTTGTTAGCGCTTTATGATGGTTAAAGTCAAAACGAAGGCGATGCTCTTCAACTAATGAGCCCGCTTGTCTTATGTGCTGGCCGAGCACTTCTGTAAGAGCGTAGTGCAATAGGTGTGTTGCTGTGTGATTGCGTCTAATCAATGAGCGTCTTTTGCCATCTACTTTGGTTTCTACAGGCTCACCGATCAAGAGAGTCCCTTGAAGAACTTTTCCT
>VGMA01000158.1 GCA_016866575.1 Chlamydiota bacterium | reverse complement strand
CAGGTGCTTGCGGTACTGGTTCCCTTCCACAAAAACCATCGGCCTTTCCCGTTGCAACACTGAGGCAGCATGATGATCCTTGGATTTTCGCAAGGTTTTCTAGATCACGCTTTGTGAACAAAGTCCTCGGTATCACGATCTTCGGTATCACTAAATACATCCATGCAGCGCTTTTGGTCGTCATTGGGGCATGGGACAGAGAATTGCCAATTAAAGTATGAACCAGCGGTATTTCGTACAGGTGTTGATAATTGATTGGCTATTGATTCGTACTCATTTTTTGCCGTTGTGCGTTGAATTTCTTCTCGAGGAGCGATTAGGAACAGAAAGGCCGTAGCTCTACTACAACATATGTAAAGCTCTCTTCTACGCTGCCACATTTTCAATTCATCTTCTTTTTGATCGGAACACATTTGGTCGGACATGCCCTCAATTACAACAATAGGAAAGTCCTGACCTTTGATATACTTATCAGCAAGATCTACGGATTCATCGCAATTTAGATTATGGTAAGTAAAGTTACTTAATTGTTCATAATCAAAGGCTTCGTTCTCATCAGAAAATCTAACCCATAATACGTCTTTTTGTTTAAAACCATAGTTTTTGAGCCGCGTAAAGGCTGATTGTGGACTGGAAAATACCTCCACACAATTTGACCATCTATTCCCGGGGTGTGAATCGTTTTTCATCGATAGAACAAGCTTTTCTTGATCTTGATCATTTACTTCGAAGCCAAAGCCGTTTTTTAATTGGTCTTTACTTGGAATTACCTTCGGACCAGTTGCCGCAAACCATCGAAACATGAGTCCAATGCTTGCAGTATAGACTGGAAAAGGGTTTCTGTAATTAAGACGAAGTTTTTTTGTTTTTCTACTAAAGCTTATCCCTTTTATGATTGCAGCATCTTGACCACATAGGCTTAATTTTTGATGCCTATCACAGGCAATTAGAAGATACCGGTTATTATCTCTTATCCAGTTTTCGAGATATTCAGCATCTTTATCGGAAAGGTCATGAGCTTCATCAATCAATAAAACATGGCAATCATCAGGTACTTTCCCTTGCCAAATATTTATGATAGGGCGCCCAAAGGATAGCTCCTTTTCTTCTGTAAGTTGCATAAATTCATCTGCGAAGCGCCTGTAAAGGGCAGATATCACCTCCTTCTGCTTCTCTTTAAGAGCGTAGGCATAGACCTTACGCTGCCCATGCGGTGGGATTTTGAGATTTTCCGCTTTGCCCGTAAAGTCAGTGAGTTTCTTTACACCTTGTTCATCTATGATTATCGAACGGTTACTACAAAAGACACAAAGACTATAAGCCAATAAGACACTCTTCCCCATTCCCGCCGACCCATTTACTGCCCAGCGGCTATCTGTTGGATTAAAGATTTGGTATATTTCGTTATCAATGCTTCTCCGTGTTCTTTCAATGTAAGTGATTGCATTGCTTAGCTCAGGATGGCCTGTTTCTGGAACAGGGATGCCAAGTCGTACAATATTAAGTATATCTGACTGACCGACCTTTAAAAAAGGATCGGGAAAGTTTATTTGCAGATAACTTATCAGATTTTTGATAAAAACGATATGCCTGTTTACTTTAGATGATATGAGCTCGCGAAGACTCTCTTGCTGATTGCTTGTAACAACAATAATTTCGACTTTTAAATGTCTTCCCCGTCCTATTGGATTTACATAGTTTTCAAGAGCTTCATATTTTCGTTTAAGGTTCCAGGAGATTTCATTTCTTTTTCCGTCGTATTCAACAAACCACTCGCCTCTACCTACGATTATAGGCTGGTTTTTGCACTCAATTATAAATAGCCGGTCGACATCTCCTGAAGTCTGATGGAGGAGATGGTCTACTTCGATTGCGTTATCACTCTTCCATGAATTAGGCTCGTAGTCTGTTGCCAACCTTACCTTCTGCGCGTCAAAAAGAAGTACATTCGAAAGGGTGCAGAACGGAAATTTTTTATCGAGATTGAAACGCGTATTTATTTCATGTTTTTTCCAGCCCGGGAGTTCTGTTTTTTCAGGATGTTCGCCTTGTTTTTGATTAGGGGAAAATGTCTGAAGAGAATTAAGTTTTATATCTTTTTTTGATGTACTGTTACTTTCATTCGCATTTGAGCTATCCCGATTAATTTCACCTTTTAGTGTTTCACTTGTTTTTTGTTCCTTATTTAAAACACTATTAATCTTGCTGTGTTTTGTTGGTATTTCTTCTATGGATATAGCTAGCGCGATCTGGCTTGAGAAATTCATCCTGGTCTTTCCGTCAATCTCAGTATTTATGGTAAGATCTTTGAATCTTGGGCTTAGAGATTTTATAACTTTCAATGCATCTACGGGCTCAACACGAAGTGCTTCC
>VGMA01000157.1 GCA_016866575.1 Chlamydiota bacterium | reverse complement strand
TGCTCCCTCAAAGCGAATTTTTTCAATCATGAGGGGAAGCGTTGTCGTGGGGACTACAATAGTTACGGGTATCTGAAGCTTTCTTCCACTATAGGCAGCCGCGAGACCTGCATTGCCTCCGGATGAGCAGACAAATGCCTTGGATTCCTGCTTAGCATACGTAGTGCAAATGTATCCAATTCCTCGATTTTTAAAAGATCCGCTAGGTTGTAGAGCTTCCATTTTTAAAAATACTGGAATACCCAATAAATTACTTAGAGGGAAAGATTCCAAAAGAGGTGTTTTAATATGAAGATTCATTCGATTTCCTTCATGTAATTATATAAACTAGCTCGAGAAATTCCTAATGAATCTGCAACAAAGACAGCTGCATTTTTGTAGTTAAAAATCCCTTTTTTATAAAGGTATTCGATCAGTTTTCTTTTTTGCTTTTTATCCATCTGATGTAGCGTTTGAGCATGTTCCGTTAAATATTGATTGATTTGTGTATGGACCTGTTCTTGCCAGTTCCCTCCGAATAGTTCTACGGGACTTTCAGCTTCTTTTTTTAACTGCAGTAGCTTAGAGAATTTATTTTCCACATCCTGGAATAGACTGACATCTAAATTGAAACAGATAAGGCCAATCGGTATCTTTTGGGCATCTCTAATCGTTATGGAAATACATTTGAGTTTGCGTCCGTCCCAATTAGTTTTATAGTAAGGGGGGAAATAATCAGGAAACTTATCAGTTTCAATATTTAGTTCGTGAAGAGCAGTGGGGTCTCCCACCTTTCTTCGTGAAATATTATTGAATATGGCAACAAAAGTGCCTGAATTAAGATCATGAATCACTCCCTCTACAAATGGATGGAAAAGATCCACAATTCCTTGAACAAAGACAACCTGTTTTTTTAATTCTTTATGCATAGTCATTCAATTGAATACCTTATAAGGGTTGTACCATCTTTTACTTCGATAGGCAATAATCGAATGTGTCCTACTTCCTTGGTTTTACATACTTGCGTTCCCCCGTCTGCAACACTTCCTACAGTTTCAAGTGTAAGCATGCGAAGAGGTTTGTTCGTAGGAAGGTTGGGTTGAATATAAAGTGCCTTCTTAGCAAGGACATCATGCGAAACAAATTGAGTAGAAAATCTTAGATCTTCTGACACAAGTGTATTTGCCTTAGATTCTAAACTTTCTCGAAAATCGACATTTAAGACCCCTTGGTACCAGATGGTTGCTTTTTTTCCATGGTCTGCTTTTAGGGGAGTGAGCTCATATTTTAAAAGATGTAAGGCAAAATCAATGATGTGACCCGCAGAATGTAAACGCATGTTCAAATATCTTCTTTCCCAATCAAGCTCTCCCTGTATTTTTTCTCCTGGAGAGGGAGGAGGAGTAGCAGCTTCTACATAATGTAAGATTTTCCCCTCCTGGGATAAAACTTGATAGATCTTTCCTTTCCAATCTTCCGTAAAAAGGATTCCCTGATCAGAAGGTTGTCCGCCCCCTTTTGGGTAAAAGACAGTTTCGCTAAGTACTAGTTTCCATTTACCAGGTGCTTCAGGATAGATTTCAAGAATTGTGGCAGTCATCGTTTTCAAGTATGAATCTTCTAAAAATAATTCTTTAGTCATGTCTTTTGAACCCCTTACTCTGGAAATTAAGTCTAATTTTAGACTAAAAGTCTATTTTTGGCAATAACATTCCTTAAGTAGCTGATAATAAATAAAATAAGCGAGATAGAGATTCAGTATGAATTGCGGGTGAACGAGATGGCTTAGCTTGGTCAATATTGCAGCTGCTGCCAGTCAACAGCGACTTTAGTTATGTGGCAAACCTTAGCCGATCCTAACATGGCTCTTTGCATTTTTTCATTAGTTTGCGGCATTCTTTCAGATCTTGCAATGCCTCATAGCTATACAGGCCATGTCTATAAGGCCCCTTTTTGCAAGCGAGAAGTCCTTGCCTTGTTTTAGGGCCACCACGGGCACCATGCATACGACAGACGCCCCACTCCTTAATAGCGAAATTTTTACACCGAACACCGCTACGTTTTGATTTTGCCTTACACCTTTGCATGGGGATCCTCCTCAAGTTTTTGATTCATCCCACCCCCAGGTATGACATTTCCGACGATGGCTTGGCCTCCACCATGAACATGTACATGCTCTACATGAACGCGTTGTTCCCCTTTTCTCCGATATTTTAGCAAAGCTTCAAGAGTTTCATGATGGCGAGTAAGAAGTTTTGATGCTCCATTGAGATAAATATTGGCAAAGTCGGCCCTTTCGGTTTGTTGTGCTCGACCGAGCCAAACCATAGCTTGTTCGTGAAGTACGACGAGTTGGGCAATCAGTTGACCCTCATATTCATCCTGTGGGCCAAGTGCTTGCATAGACTGAGCAACAGCATTTAATTGAGTTGCCATCTTG
>VGMA01000156.1 GCA_016866575.1 Chlamydiota bacterium | reverse complement strand
AGCACGATAGATCGCGCTAGGTTCAAAGCAACGATTGTTTCAAAAGGGACAAAGATCGATAATTTAGTCCAAATAGGGCACAATGTAGTAATAGGAAAACATTCAATTATTGTTGCCCAGACAGGAATTTCAGGTTCTGTAAGGATCGGAAATTATGTAGTGATAGGCGGACAAACGGGTGTTATTGGGCATGTTGAGATTTGCGATGGTGTCAAAATAGGAGCTCAATCGGGAGTTACTAAATCTATTTTGAAACCTGGAAATTACCGTGGATTTCCTATTACAGAGTACACAGAATTCAATAAATATCTTGTCCGTTTAAGAAAAATTGCGGATCGCGCGGACAAAATTATCGATTTAGAAAAACGGCTCGTTGAAAGATAATCTCCTTCCAGATTATGCTATTAGTAGAAAGTGAGTTTTATGCATAATCTTTACTTCAAGACACAGTACGAAGAAACATTCCATTCGATCCCTAACCCAACTTCTGGAGCTTGGATCCACTGCGAGTACGCAACGATAGAAGATTTGCGTGAAATCGCCTCTATTTTGAATATAGAAATATCTGATATTCAAGACTCTTTAGATAAGCATGAAATTCCTAGGACTGAGCGCTACGAAGAGATGGTAATCGTCTACACTAGATTTCCTTATCACCAAGAAGCTGGTTACTATACAACTACTTTAACGATCATATTGACAAAAGATTATTTCGTTACTATTTGTCCTTCAGCCTGCCCTTTCATACAAAATTTTATTTCCAATCCTACGACTCTAGCCTCTTCGCAAAGATCTAAACTTTTGATCAATATTCTATTACTCACAATTCAGGAATATACTAAAGTCAGCCGTCAGCTTAGAGCTCTTGTTTTGACGCAAGAAAAAGATCTCAATCAAGTAACGAGTGATGATATTTCTGAGCTGACAATGAAGGAAGAGAATTTAACACAGTACCTCAACTCTCTACTTCCTGTAAGAAAAGTGATTGAAGAAATTTTAACGGGAAAGCTCACCATGATCTACGAAAAAGATCAAGAGCTTCTCGAGGACCTACTTTTAGCAACAGCTCAAGCAGAAGATATGTGCAGACTGAATTTACGCATCATCCGAAGTTTGAGAAACACTGTTCAAATTCTTTTCACCAATCAGTTGAATAAGACCATCAAGCTTCTTACGGCACTAACAATCATTCTAAATTTTCCTACGATGATTTCAAGCCTTTATGGAATGAATGTAAACCTTCCTTTCTCTGAAAGTCCGTTTGCGTTTTTCTTCATTATGCTGTTTATCGTCGTTGTTTCCTTTACCGCCTTCTTTTACTTCCAAAAAAGACGCTGGCTATAACCCCTTCATTTTGATACAATAAGATCCAAACTTATTAATCTATAATAAAGTATGAATTGATGCTTTTTGATATCAATAAAAATTATTCTATGCAAACTGCACAAAATATTTATCTACAGATTCCCAATAGTGATCAGTTTCTATCAACAAGAATCGACCCTCTTTTCGACTTTGATTGCGTTAATTCCTTTGAAGAAAAAGCTATTAGCACAAATTCTACTGAGGAATACACAGGTGAAAAAGCCCTTCTTAGTGAAGAAGACTTAGGATTAAAAAAATATTCTCCAAACTCCTTTTCTATAGAAAAAAAATATACTCTAGTTCCTTCAAGCTATTATTCAAAACCTCAAATTTCATCAGTTAAAACTTATGAAGAAGTAGAAAATATCCGCAAAGCAGTAGCTGAAATGTACTACACTCTAGAATTTGATGAACCAGCCGAATCGATTGAAAAAAAATTACTTTGGTGTCATAAAACTTTATTTAAAGAATTGCCAGATAGTAGCCAAAGTGGCTTATATCGTACTGATAACACGTTTGTTTTTAATAATATGAATAGATGCCAACAAAAAGGTATAGCAAATGAAATCCTAATTTCAGGTGGAAATGCTGCTGATATTCAAACTTTTATCAACTTTCAAATCAAATATGCTTCAGCACAAGCTAAAAAGCTCAATTGCCCTTACCCTGATAAAAAAGAAGCAGCAGTAATCAATATCATTGGCTATTTGCCACCGCCACATTTCAAAGTAGAACCCTTAATGACTCAATTTATCCAAGAATTGAGAGAGCGTTATATTGAACTAAAGCCAAATGACAATACTGCCGTGATTAGACTAGCCGCTTTTGCACATACAACGATTAGAGAAATTCATCCATTTGTTGATGGAAACGGACGTCTAGCACGTATGGTTATGAATGCGATTTTGATGCATAAAGGGCTTCAACCTATGTCATCTTATGACTCTTATGCAAATTACTTTATTGCTGTTAGACAGTCTAGCACACAAGACTACACATCTTTTGCAAACTATCTAGAAGGGCGATTGTTTTCAATTACAGCTACTTCTTCTCAAAAAG
>VGMA01000155.1 GCA_016866575.1 Chlamydiota bacterium | reverse complement strand
ATCTTGGCCATCTTCTGGAGCTTGAATGATCTGATCTGTATCAAAAGCATGGCGGGGTGAACGTAAAAGAACCCTTTTGCCTTCTGTTCCTGAAAGCTGTTTATCAAAAACAAGCTCTAAGCCTCCTGTAGGCAAAAATTTTCCTGTTTCAGGATCTCTTTCTTCTCTTACAGTATGGAGCACTTGCCCAAGCAATTTACCAAACGGGTACGATCTTCGATAATCTTGCACAAAATAAAGAGCATTTGACGGCATCTTGTACGATTTGGAAAAGCTTTTCCACCACTTATCTATTAAACTTTGCTGCTCAAGAGAAATCCAAGAGCTGATTTTGCGAGAGCGGGACTTTTTAAAAAAATGCTCTTTGAAAGCTGCTTGTTCTGTTGAGCTAATCCCCAGTTTATCACTCAAGAATGCCACCATTTCAGATTTTGCTTTAGGATCAAGCATGTCAGGATCTATAAATAAATGGTATTTGGGAACATCAATTACAAACGGTTGAGGAGATTCTATGTGCCCTTCTTTAATAGAAGTATTGGAATAAAAAACCCCTCTTTTACAAGGCTCCTTGATCACCGTCTGATGCTGCATCCGGGCCAATTTGCTCCATTTATCATGCTCGATAATCTGCAGCTCAAAAAAACGTAAAACCAAAAGAGCGTAGAGAGAAAAAACTCCGAACGCAACTATACTAAATGTAACACGTCTTTTACGATCATGCAGCACTCACTTGGCTCCTACAACAATCGAAGGGGATAAGAATTTTGTCTGTTTTGTCGGAGGCGTTTCTTCTTTTTTTTCTTGAGAAACGACGACAATGTCAGAAACTAATGGATGCTTAAGATGGCTATACTCATTTTGCAAAACAAGTTCCATCAAATGCTTAGGGTTTTCAAAACTTTCAATTTCGAATTCTAAGCGTAAATTTTCTTCATGGATTTCTTTGATATCTTGTCCCAGGCGCGGGATTTCCATTCTCAATTTGATGAGCTCATTTTGCTCTTCTAGGTAAGCGTATAGACATCCCCCTAAACTAAAAAGGCAAACGAGTACTTTAGTCAAAAAAAGACGGCTCATATCTTTCTTGCTATCCTTAATTTAGCGCTACGTGATCTACGGTTGCGAGAAATTTGCGAACGGCTTGGAAGAAGCGGTTTTTTCGTTAAATTCTCTAGCACAGGCTCGGCAATTTTCATTCCCTGTAGATTTTTTAAAGGCTCAGAAGCTGCTCTAAAAACATTCTTTACGATGCGATCTTCTAAGCTGTGGAAGCTAATAACAGCTATTTTCCCACCTGGGCGAAGAACCTCTATCGCTTTTTTGAGAGTTCCTTCTAGTGTTTCTAGCTCTCTATTAACACAAATGCGTAGAGCTTGGAAAATCAGCGTCGCTGGGTGGAGCTTTTGCTTGGTGCGCGGCAAAGACTGAGAGATGAGCTCTGCAAGCTCTGTCGTTGTTTCAAAGCGCTTTTTCTTTCTTGCTTCAACAATCGCCTTCGCTCCTCTTCTCCAAAGCTTCTCTTCTCCATATTCACGAAAGATTCTTCCCAAATCTTTTTCTGAATAGGAATTGATGATCTCTTTAGCAGTTAGTTTCTGTGAAGGATCCATTCTCATATCGAGCGGCCCTTCTTTTTGGAAACTAAATCCTCTAATATCTTCATCGAGTTGCATAGACGACACTCCCAAATCTAGTAGGCAACCATCTATTTGATGTATGCCCAACTCTTTTAAAATTTTCTCGATCTCCACATGATTCGATCTTACGATCTTCAGTTTCGATTCGAAATTGATCAAGGTTTCTGTAGCTATCCCTATGGCTACTGGATCTTGATCACATCCTATATAAATCTCTATCTCAGGGTGCGCGCCAAGTATTGCGCTAGCATGCCCACCTGCTCCAAGCGTTCCATCAAAGAAGTACTGAAGTCTTTCGCCTTCAAATGCCTTTAAGCATTCATCAAGCATCACCGGAATATGTTTCGTCATAGCTGTACAGTTTGCAGGCGATCGATTACATTTTCCAGGTTATCCTGAGGTGCATCCTCCGTTAGGAGTGAAAAGGCTTCTTCCATCATTTGGGAAAGAGATGTCTCGCTGTTGCCGCTCAAAAATTTCTGTAGATCTTCTTCGTATCGCTCTTTAGGCCAAAGTTCAATTTTATTTAACGCACCTGCTAGGACAATCTCACTTTTGATCCCTACACCTTGCTTAAGAACATTCGGTATGCTCACGCGTCCTACTTTATCGCAAGTGGTAGGCATTAAAGTTGAGAAAAATAGAGTGAAGAACTTTTGGAATTTCGCAATATGTTGTTTAGCACGAAATTTCGCTACAATCTCATCGATATCTTTCTTCTTATAGATCGCAAGACAACCCCCCATGCTGAGAGCTATCGTGAATTCCAACTTTCCATCCTCTACTAATCCATAGCGCAA
>VGMA01000154.1 GCA_016866575.1 Chlamydiota bacterium | reverse complement strand
CATTCTTTGCTTTTGCTTCCATTCTGGCTAAGATTGCAGGCAGATACATTGTAGAGTAATATTGAGGCAAAACTCTCTCTAATTTCGTTGTGATTACTTGAGCTCCTTTTTCATAGATATCAGCTTTTTTAGAAGCGATTTCTTTAACCTTAATGATTACTGCAGGTTTTTTTGCTTCCTCATTAGCATCATCTTCCAAGCCCCCCGTAATAATGATCTTAAAACTAAGATCTCCACCATGATTTTTCTCAACAAGTGTTTTAAAAACGCCAGCAAGTGATTGCGATGAAAAAGGTATAGAGAACTTATCCAATGATTTTTGAAGACGAATAAGATGGTCTTCTAACCGAAATAGTTTTCCATGATACGTTCTTAGGGTTTCAGTAGCAGCATACGCTCTACTCAGTGCTGAATCATCCACTGAAATTTTCGCATCAGATGGGCTAACATATTTGCCATTCACGTAATAGATACGCTCTTTCATAACATACTCCTCATTTTTCTTTATTATAGCACCTGCATTTGATCATTTTGTATGTCTCTCATTTATAGAGGATAAAAGAAAAATAGCCCCAGTTACCGGGGCCCTTTAAGAATATCGAATGAGGAAAATAGCTATGAGTATTTCAATAGGAAATGTATATATTATTCATAGATCAGAAAAAAATATATTCTATATAATATTATAAGAAATGCAACTGCCACTTCTTCTTTCTCTGTAGTGGAAAGCGAATCCCAATAATCTGTGAGTTCTTTCTTTATTTCAGCTATGATTTCTTGTTCTAGTTCTTCTTGTAGTTCTTCTAGTGCATCTTGTTGCTCTGGTGTAAGCATATCCCACAAATCATCTTTATAGCTCATAAAACATCTCCTTATTAGCTTTATCCACATTAGCTTTCTTCTATAAAAGCTCCCTCTATTTTAACCTCGCGGTGTTGTTTTTATTTTTATATGTTGATTATTAACAACTTAAAGATACTTGGATGCATTTTTTAGATGAAGGCTCATGAAGGTAAGACTTGGAGAACTAGATAAGGTCAATTGTATAGAATGCCTTTAAAAAAGCCTTTCACTAAAAGGAAGTACTTTATTGCTATATAGCTCATTTATAGAGGATAAAAGAAAAAGAGCCCCAGTTATCTTGAGGCTCCTAAAGAACAACGTTCAGTCAATCAAAAAGACTCATGCCAAAGCGATCGGTAGTGCTTTTTGATAAGCTGTACTGATCTCATTTTTTTTGACCCTAAGGTATCAAATAGATGATTTTTTATTCTTTTGATCGTCAGAACCAGGACCTGAATTGAAAATCGAAGTGAGCAGTTTGGCAAGATTCAGAAGTTCATGCTCGTCTTGCGGAGCTTGTTTTGATTTTTTAGATCTTTTTTGTGTACTTTGTGTTTCATTGCAATTTTCATCTTTTGAGCCATCTGGTCTATTCCAGCATTTTCGTGGCTTTGGATATTTTGTAATATAAAGACTGTGATTAGGTGTTTCTACGTAGACAACTACGCTGCCTTCTTCTTCACCACGGCTTAAAGTAAGCTGTGTATCACCTATTGTAATAGTATTGCTTCTAGATCCTCGATCACCTTGTTGATCGATAGAAAATGGTTTTGTACTTTTAGACATACATCTTCCTTTGGTTTGTATATCCTTTAATTGTAAAAAAAAGGATTTTTTTAAATATTAAATAACTGGTATTCAACTTTTTGAAATTTAAATCCGGGAATAAACTGCTGCAGATTGACTTAGATAAAATAAAAAGCTCCTCGTGAAGAGGAGCTGATCTATCACTGCATTTGAATGAATGAAAGCTTCCTCTATTTTATCGCCGCATCTTTATTATTTTTTACGCATTGACCATGAATAGCTTAATTAATGTTGACGCTCTTTCTAGATAAAGTTTCTGAAGCCAAGCGTAAGAGAACAAGACAAGATGCATCGTGTTGAAAGCTATAAAGTTCTCTATTTTTTAATAAGATGCTTTTAATGTAGATTCATCATATTCGGGTTACAGGCCTTAGCTATTCCATCTATTCATTTTTTCTTCGCAGGCTTCGATAAATTTTTGATCTATGATTTCTACTTGAGATGGGTCTGTTTGATTTAATTCATCTAATTCATTGAGGGCATCTTGAAAAAAATCTTCTAAACTTGAATAAGAACATGTTATTTTTTGAGGTGTGATGCCATAGGATACATAAATATTATATACTGAAATGCAAAGGCTGTATACTTCCATAGATAATTCGAATTGTTGATCGTATGATAATAGGTTGTATAATTTCGAAGCGGCCTTTAATGCATCTTCTAAACTTGAATAAGGGCATGTAGACATAAATTCTCCTTTTTTTACGCTTCCCATCTCATATCTAATGCGATAAAAAGCTTCTTAAATTTTAACAATCCAGTTGCATTTTATTTTATATAGTTGATTGTTAAGTGCTTAGC
>VGMA01000153.1 GCA_016866575.1 Chlamydiota bacterium | reverse complement strand
CTGACTTAGAAGAGGGAGTATACGCTCCATGAGTACCCAAATCGTTGAAATCCGAGAAGCATTGAGACAAGCTCTAGATGAAGAGATGGCAAGAGATGAGAAGGTATTCATCCTTGGTGAAGAAGTGGCAGAATACAACGGCCCTTACAAAGTAACCAAAGGTCTTTGGGAAAAATGGGGTTCAGAAAGAGTTTTAGACACGCCAATTGCAGAAAATGGTTTTGCCGGATTGGCTGTTGGAGCCGCGCTTGCAGGGCTTAGGCCTGTTGTCGAATTCATGAGCTTCAATTTTTCAGCCGTCGCTTTTGATCAGCTAGTAAGTAACGCTTTCAAAATGCATTACATGTCTGGGGGGCGCTTTTCGGTTCCTATTGTATTTAGAGGACCAAATGGTGCTGCAAAATGTGTTTCTTGCCAGCATTCACACTCTTACGAAGCAATCTATTCACTTTTTCCTGGCTGTAAAGTCGTTTATCCAAGCAATGCAAGAGATGCAAAAGGACTTTTAAAAGCAGCCATTCGTGATAACAATCCTGTCATTTTTCTTGAAAATGAGCTCATGTATGGAATAAAAGAAGAGATTCCTACGGGAGAATATATCGTAGAAATTGGTAAAGCAAATCGCGTGCGAGAAGGAAAAGATCTCACATTGATCTCGTATGGAAGGATGCTTTTATACTGCTTAGAAGCTGCTGAATATTTTGCTAAAAAAGGGATCAGTATTGAAGTAATCGATGTCAGATCGATCAAGCCTTTAGATATTGGCCTAATAGCTTCATCGGTAAGAAAGACCCATAGAGCGGTTTTAGTAGAAGAAGGGCATTATTTCACTGGTATTTGCGCCGAAATAGGGTTTGAAATTGTTGAACATTGTTTTGATTATCTCGATGCGCCCTTAAAAAGGGTATGCCAAATGGAAACACCGCTTCCTTATAGTCCTGAACTAGAAAACGAAACCATACCGAATACTAAACGAATCGTGAAAGCTATAGAAGAGGTTTTATGCCTTTAACTTTGACAATGCCTGCGCTTTCTCCTACGATGGAGAAAGGAATTATCCAAGACTGGAAAGTAGCTGAAGGGGATTATGTTAAAGAAGGTGATCTTCTTTGTTTGATCCAAACAGATAAAGCTACTTTGGAATATGAAGCTTTGGACCCGGGATTTTTAAGAAAAATTCTCATCCAAAAAGGGGCTGTTGTAGATGTAGGAACGCCTATAGCGATTTTTACAACTACTAAAGATGAAGCTTTTTCATTGCCAGAGGCTCCTAAAGCTAAAGAAACTTCAGTAGAAGAGAAAAAAGAAGAAATCGCTTTAGCTCCTAAAAAAGAAGTTACTAAACTAGCTATGGGCACCCCTAGTTTTACTCCTGAGCCCTTGCCAAAAAAATATCGCTTCTCAAGATTCAAAGAAGGTGAACTGAAAGCATCTCCTTTAGCAAAAAAGCTCGCACAAGAGCAAAATCTCGATCTTACTACAGTCAAAGGCTCAGGGCCTGGTGGAAGAGTTGTGGAAGCTGATTTGCCTTTAGCGCAAAAAAAATCTCCCGTGACTTTTGGAGACAAAGGAGAGCCGTCGTACGATGCAGGAGTTTACGAAGAAGTTTCATTAACTCCGATGCGTAGTATTATTGCTAAAAGATTACAAGAATCAAAAACATTTATTCCTCACTATTATCTTACAGAAGAAATCTTTTGTGATGCTCTCATTCAAGCTAGAGAGCAGTTAAAGAATCTCGATGTAAAAGTCACAGTGAATGATTTTGTCCTTAGAGCACTCGCTTTGACATTGAGAGCTTATCCTGAGGTCAATGCAGGCTTTGACTCAGAAAAAAATGCGATTATTCGCTTTAAAACGGTAGATATTTCCCTAGCAGTAGATATTCCTGATGGACTCATTACACCGATCATCCGTCATGCAGATTATAAAAACCTCGTAGAACTTTCGTATGAAGCCCGCCAGCTTGCAAAAAAAGCAAGAGAAAATACACTAGAGCTTGAAGAATTTAAGGGTGGATCATTTACTCTTTCTAACCTAGGCATGTTTGGTATAAAAAGTTTTGCCGCAATTATCAATCCTCCGCAATGTGCTATTTTGGCAGTAGGGGGGATGAAAAAAGTGCCGATTGTCGTGGCTGATCAAATCGTAATTGGACACACCATGATAGTGACGCTATCTGCTGATCACCGAGTCATTGACGGTGCAGTAGCCGCTCGCTTTTTGAATACTTTCAAAAAGCTTATGGAAAATCCTGCGGCTCTTATAGCATAAATTATTTACGTTTAGAAAAAAGCAATGCCTTGTTTGAATGCCTTGCTTTTTTTCTATGAACTTATGGTTGCAGTTACTTTTTGAGAAGAAGTAGCTGTAATTGAAAACAATCGCCCTTCTAGATAGTTTGCAAAAGATGTGTAGTCTTGTGTGCTAGACTGTCTAACAGCAATAAAGTAATTTGCATAAGAGTCATAAGATGTC
>VGMA01000152.1 GCA_016866575.1 Chlamydiota bacterium | reverse complement strand
TAAGACTGCAGATTTATTCCTAAGGTTCTGTCAGAAAGACTGTGTAAATAGTTGAAGTAGAGGTTGTGGGTATGTGGGTAACTTGTTAAGAATTATCCATCATATCCACAGCTAAATAAAAACAACGTTTATATAGGAAAAAATGATAATGACAAAGAAAAATACGTCTCCCTTTAAACCAGAAACTATTGCCGATATTGTGCAGTATTGTGGCAGTGAAGAAAGTCTACTTGCTGCTTTTAAATCCTTAAGAAAAGCCGCTATTGAAAGTGCTCTGGAAGGCGAATTAGGCCACCATCTCGGCTATTGCAAAAATGAACGTAACTCCAATACCAATAGTCGCAATGGCTATGGAGAAAAAACCATCATCACTGACCATGGCGGATTAACAATTCAGACACCAAGAGATCGAGACGCTAGCTTTGAACCACAATTGATTCAAAAGAATCAACGTAAACTCAAAGGATTTGACGATAAGATTATCTCTATGTATGCCAGAGGCATGAGTATGCGCGATATCCAATCTCATTTAGAAGACATTTATGGATTGGATGTTTCACCAGAGCTCATCTCTTCAGTGACCGATTCCGTACTAGAAGATGTGGTTGCTTGGCAAAATAGAGCCTTGGAGCCGATTTATCCCATTTTATATCTGGATTGTCTGGTGGTTAAAGTAAAAGAGAACAATCAAATTAGCAATAAATCGCTATTTCTAGCGGTGGCTCTCAACATGGAAGGACACAAAGAGGTGCTAGGGATGTGGATCGCTAAGAATGAAGGTGCTAAATTCTGGTTATCTATTATTACCGAGTTAAAAAATCGTGGAGTTGAGCAAATCTACATTGCTTGTGTTGATGGTCTCAAAGGATTTACAGAAGCGATTAATAGTGTGTTTCCTCAAACAATTGTACAGCTATGTATTGTGCACATGGTAAGAAATAGTCTCAATTATGTGCCCTGGAAGGATCGCAAATTGGTGGCTTCAGATTTAAAGGCAATTTATAGTGCTTCGAATGCTCAAAGTGCGGAGCTAGCTTTAGCAGCATTTAGAGATAAATGGGATAATAAATATCCAACCATTGGGGATATCTGGCAGCGTAACTGGCAAGGTATTATCCCGTTTTTAAGCTTCCCTGATGATATCAGAAAAGCTATTTATACGACGAATGCTATTGAGGCGATTAACCGGCAAATTCGAAAAATCATTAAATCAAAAGGCTGTTTCCCAAGCGATGAAGCAGTTTTTAAGCTGGTTTTTTTGGCATTGCAAAATGCCGCTAAAAAATGGACAATGCCTATCAGGGAATGGAAAATGGCATTAAACCAATTCTCCATTCTCTTTTAGCTGTTTACACACTTTCTATGACAGCCTCATTGCGGTCTCTGGGGACTTCTAATTCAAAAGATCCTGCCGCACTCTTCATTGTCTTAGATGAAAGGCCATTACGTCTATTGCCCCCTTCATCAAGGCTATTTTCTTCTAAATGGGCTTCCATTTCTCCTTGCAAAGCAATCTCGGTAAGATCTTTAGCTATTTGCGTTAATAAGCCTTGAGGGCCAAGCAATGGTTTACCTTGATACATCCCCTGAATAATTTCCTGCAATGCTGCTGGCTTTAAAGATGATAAAGATTCTATTTTTTCTTTTAAGTTTTCCATGTCAAATTTCCTTCTATTAAAGTTACTTTCTTTTAACCTAATTTCTCAATTTGACACAGTTATATGAACCATACGCGTCAAGTTAAGGATTAATGCCAATTGATTTCAACATACTTAAGCTAGATACTCTTTTTTTTCTGTATTTATCTTTCAAACAAAATTTTGACCAATCAGAAACTAGTTTTCCAAGAAAATCTTTTAAAATTCCTATTCTTTTGCTGAGAGCTAAAAATAATTCTCTAGCTCTTTTTTGAAGCTCAAGTAGTGCTTTCGTTGGGCTAAATTCTGCGTCTGTTTTTAGTTCTACGCAACTTGATATTCCTTGAAACATCAGCATTGCACAGAGTTTCGCATACAATTCACATAATACCCTATGAATATTCTTTTTTCCTTTGATAATGTCTATTTTCATATGACTTTTGTGTAATTTAAATAACAACTCAATTTGCCATCTGCTTCTATAAATCATGTAAATATGCTCTGCCCTAACTTTTTTTTCAGGAATATTTGTAATAAATATAGACCACTGTAATAATTTCTGATTCCTTTCAGAAGACGTATATCCATGACTTTTTGCTAAAAGATTCGCTTTTCTTCTTCTCTTTGCTGATTGTTCATCTGTTAATTTATAACAGATGATGCGCACCGGTAATTTTACTTGTTTGCCTAAAAGTACATCTCTTACCAAAAAAGACTGATGCTTCAATAGTTCTAGCACATCTAACCTTGCATCCGTTTCTGTATCATATATGTTAGTATCAGCCTTGTAGCGACTAATAAAATAAGCTCCCAATTCGCTAATTTGCTTAAAGCAACCAGGCACAAA
>VGMA01000151.1 GCA_016866575.1 Chlamydiota bacterium | reverse complement strand
ACATCGATACCGAATTTCTTTGCCGGGAGATCGCGAATATGTCCGACAGAGGATTCAAAACGAAAATCCTTAGAAAGGAATTTTCGAAGGGTTTTGATCTTCGCCGGAGATTCTACTATAATTAATGCCTTAGCCATATTCTTGACATACCGATTATCGAAAAAATTTCAAACAAATAGTTTTCCTTGGAGAATGACAATAGAAAGATCAAGGATTTATGACAAGGTCTATTTTCCCCTCTTTTGGTTCAAAAAAGGGGGGATAAAATGAGGAAATAGGTCAAAATCTTTTACGAATTTATTAAAGCTGGGATCAGGCTTTCAAAGAGTGTTTTTTCTGTAAACACTTGTGCTTCTGGGCTTTCAAGAAAAGCGCTAATGTTTTTAATGTACTGATTGTGCACATCTTCTGTCATTTCACTAATAAAGTTGTGAGCTTCTTCTATGGATTGAAAGCCTCGCATGTCTATAAAGCAATTTTCAGGTATGTAGTCTGTTACATTTGGAGCGCCATAATAGATAGGAACGCAGCCTGCATGGAAGCAGTCGAAGATTTTTTCCGTGATGTAGCCGAAAGTCTCTTTGCTATTTTCAAAACAGTAAGAAAATTTGTAGCTTTTCAAAACAGGTGTTTTATTTGCCGGAGAGCCTTTATAATTTTTATATACATTTAGAGGCCAGTTTCTTCCATAAAAACCAAATCCGCAATCCTCTTTTTTTTCGTAAAAGTCGATCACTTCCCTTCGCAATGAATATAGCTCTAGGGGATCTTGAGAAACTCCTGATCCTGTAATGATGCAAGCGAGTTCTCTATCATGAAAATCAGGAATATCTTTTGCCATGGGTAGCAAAGAAGGGTAGGCAAGCTTAAAGAACTTGTGATTATCGATCCAATCATCTCTGAAAGTAAAGATCATCTTATAACGATTGATTACAGAGGATTTTTCGTGTTCTTTGATGATGGAGCGAGGCTCCCAGAATATCCCTATCCTTTTTTCATCAGGTATTGCAAAAAATTTTTGCTTATCGATGAATTGAGGGTGGTTCCAGCAGATTACAAACTTTACATTGGATTTATAGCCGCCCGGCATATACGCTTTTCTGATGAGCTCTGGGTTGTTAATCATGTTGTCTAGATATGTTTGCTTAACAACAAAGCCTTTTTCTTCGAGCAGATATTGGAGCTTTTTTACAAAACCGAGATCTTCGTAGTTTTGTTCAAGAATATTTGGCAAAAGCATTTTGCCATACGCTCTTGAATCGGGGATAAATTCGATCACCGGCTTTGCTGCAAAAAGTAAACAAGGTAGTAAAAGAAATATGCGCTTCATTGCAAATTTTATAGCAAATGTGCTACATTATCGACCATGAAAAAAGCAACCATAGCATTCTTTATATTTGTATTTGCCTCATTAGGTTATGTAGCAGGTTATAAGGAGATTAAAAGAGTAGTTTATCGAAAACAACTTTTGCCAAATATGAACTTTGGAAAAAAAGTTCCTCACGAAGAAGTCACTTTGCAAAAGCGTTTTGTTATAACTATTCCATCATATAGAAATGCCCATCTTTGCGAGGGCAATCTCCGTTCTGTCTTTGAGCAAAAATATGACAACTATCGTGTCATTTATGTAGATGATGGATCTCCTGACGGAACATATGAAAAGGTAAAGCAGATCGTTACAGATTTCAATCAGTGGCATAGATTTACCCTTTTAAAAAATGAGACAAACCGCGGAGCGATGTATAACCATGCGCTCATGAGCGAATACTATGACAATGATGAGATTGTCGTAATGTTAGATGGAGATGATCGCTTAGCTTCAGATCTTGTGCTTCAAGAGCTCAACCGCTACTATGCCAATCCCAAGGTTTGGGTAACTTACGGTCAGTATATCACTTATCCAGAGTATAAAGTTGGCTTATGCAAGCCTATGAGTTTTTACTCATTAAAAAAAGGTGTTGTGCGTGATCAGCAATGGGTCACTTCAGCACTACGCACATTTTATGGCGGGCTTTTCCGAAGAATCAACAAGGAAGATTTTTTATACGGCGATGTCTTTCTTCCTATGGCTTGTGATTTAGCCTATATGTTCCCTATTGTGGAAATGGCAAGAGAGCATGTCTACTACACGCAAGATATTGGATACATTTACCACCTCAATACAGGCATCAATGACCAGACTAAAAGCCGGTCTGAGCAGGTATTTTTTGAAAAATTTTGTAGAGAAAGACCACGCTACAATGCTCTCAAAGAGCATCCTTCACTGCCTATTGCAAAACAAAAAGTACGATCTACCGATGTATTCATTTTTGCTCAGCAAAAACCTGTTGAACTCTCTGCTACACTTGAGTCTTTAGTATCTCATAGAAATGAGATTGGAGAAGTGTGTATCTTTATTGATAGTGATGATGATAAAGTTGCATCTGGTTATGAGCGTGTAAAGAAAGATTACCCATTTGCTCGCTATGTAAATGAAAACGATCTTAAAGAGAGCTTGTCTCACATTCTCACAAGACCTGGTTCAACACATGTTTTACTTCTTTCTGAAGGAATGATCATCGATGAAGATACCAAAATCAAAGAGTGTGCAGAAGATTTAGAAAAATCAGGT
>VGMA01000150.1 GCA_016866575.1 Chlamydiota bacterium | reverse complement strand
AGAGAAGTTACCCATGAAAATGCTGTACTCGTTTGGTGTTGGGTATGCCAATTTAAGCTGGCCTTTCCAGGTTACTTCAACTAAGTTGATACTTACGCCGTATGCAATAACGATGATCGCTACGCAAAGCATGTATCTTGACTTGAGAAGGAACATTAAGCTGTCTTTTAAGCTCATTTTCGGCTTTGATTTTTTCATCGCCTTTTGTTCGTTTTGATCGTAGAACCGTGTGTCTGTTAGAACGTAACGGTTGATCCACCAGTAGATTCCGAGGATCATCAAAGCTGAAACAACAACCATGAGCATCATCCAGTTAAGAGATACTTGCCATGGGTCTACTGTAGAACCAGTAGATGCCAAACCTTTACGTAAGTCAGATGCCCATACAATACAGGTACCTGCTGCGAGAAGAGAGAAGTTCGCTCCCAATCCGAAAAGGTTGTAGAATCTTTTTGATTCGCTTACTTTTGTAATATCATTAGCAAATCCCCAGAAAAGTAGAGAAAGTGCAACGCTGCCCCAAAGTTCAGCCATGATATAGAAAAGTGAGTATGTCCAGCAGCGTAAAATTCCAATAAGTCCCATAAATCCAGATGGCAACACAGTCTGCAAATAATCGCAGAAAGCGTGTGGGTGAAGTTGCTCTCTTAGAGGGTATAGAACTGTGGAAAACAGTGCGAAGAACACGATAAAAGGTGCCACAGTTGTGTAGAACAGAGCTGGTTTTGACAGCGCGTTACTCATCTTGGCATAAATGAACATAAATAATACGGCAAACGGCAATACTCCCCATACTTTTAGGAAGGGAATAGCTTCTGCACCTGCAGCTGTAACAATCAGCGCATCCTTTGTATCTCTTAAAATTGTGTAATTAAAGAGAATGAGGAAGAACAGCATGAGCATAGGAATTAATTTCTTAAGCTCGAATGCGTGAACAGGCCAGAAAAATGACCGCAGCTTTCCAAATTCAGCTGCTTCTTTTTGCTTTACAGATTCACTCATAGTTTAATCCTTGAATGGTTTATAAGTAATTTTCCGACCCTACATTTTACCCTGAAATGGATATAATGCAACAGAAAATAGGTGGGGTTTTTTAATAAACCCCATATTTTTAATGCCCTTGACCTAGGTCTAATCCACCAAATTGGGTCGAATTGATGAGAGCATTGTGTGCCTGAATGCTTTCGCAGTAAGCTGTCCAGAGTTCTTGATCAGCAATATTTTGACGAATCGATTGGATCAATTCTCTTTTGTATGTCGCTAAAGATTTTTTTGGACTTAAAACGGAAATCATTTCTTTATCGCCAGCAAGTCTTGCGATGTTAAGAAGTCTTTCTAATTGGAACTTTGTAAACATCATTTGATCACGACGTTTTCTTGATCCTCTTGCAGCGCGCTGCTTAGGAGCAATCACAACAGGTTTAGAAGGGCTAATAATGAATTTTTCAATCAGAGTAGAAAGTTCACTTGGTTTTCTGTTTTTTAATTTTTTTAAAGTAAAATGGTGCATATATCCGCCGGTTGAAGCAGGAATAAATTTGCAAAGATCATTTTCTTTATTTCCACCAACTTTTTTGATTGCTTTTGCAATCACATCTTCTACTTCTTCAAGAGCTTTCATTTTCATTTCCTTCGCACTTGTTAAACTCATATTGGCCTTCCTTTGTTATTTGTAGAATAAACAATTATTGAATAATGGGAAAAATCTAACAAGGATTTTTTTAAAAAGTTCTTCAAGCGTAATTGTTTCTTCGTTTTTCTCTAGAATTTTAGAAAAGAAGATCCTTTTCTGCAAGAACGAATTAGTTTTGAAAAATTGTTCAATTGAGTAATCATATCATTTATGAAATATTTAGCAGTGATTGCAGGAAAAGGGGGAGTTGGAAAAACGACAATATCCCTTTTATTATCTAGAGCTTTTCAGAGAAATAAAATCAAAGTGGGCTTGATTGATGCCGATATTTATGGCCCTTCGGTAGCGAATTATTTTATAAAAGGGGAGTGGCCTAAAGAAATAAATGGGGGTATATCTGCTGCAAATTATGAGGAAATAAAAAATATTTCGCTTGGTTATTTTCAGCAAAACTCTAAAAAAATATCCCATTTAGTGAGAGCTCCTATCGCAAATGCTATAATAGAAAGTTTTTTACATGAGGTGATTTGGGATGATGTAGACCTTTGCCTTGTCGATTTTCCGCCAGGCACCGGCGATGTCCCTTTAACATTAATGCAATCAGTTCCTTTTGCAGGAGCTGTGATTGTCACTACGGCAGATGAAATGGCCAAATGGGATGTTGAAAAGGGGATAGAAATGGTTCTTTCGATGCAAGTGCCGGTTTTGGGCATTATTGAAAACAAATCCTATCTGGATGTGGAAGGAAGAAAAATTCCTTTATATGTGGGATCGGCAGGAAAAGATCTTTCTGAAAAATTTTCTTTAGACTTTTTAGGCAGACTTCCTTGCGAGCCTGGTATTTTGGAAAAACTTCAAGAAAAAAATCAATGGCATGCTCTTCAATCTCCTTTACTTGATCAGATGGGGGAAATTGCAGTTGAGATCTCTAGAAAAATATGGGATAATCCCACATTTGATTCTCAGCTTCAGTTTGCGATTGAAGGTGGGAATCTTAAAGTAGCTAATGGCGATAGACCGATAAAAGAATTTACAGGTA
>VGMA01000149.1 GCA_016866575.1 Chlamydiota bacterium | reverse complement strand
GCAAAATACTCGAGGATGTAGTCCTTCCTTCCAAAGAGAGCCTTAAAAAAGAGCTAATCTCTTTAGCAAAATACTAATTGTTTTCCCCATCTTATTTAGATGGGGTGTTTAGTGATCAAAGGCTAGAAAAATGGCAAATTTTCACATCCAGTACCATCAAGGGACGATTTGTCTTGATCGAGAAGAGAAGCTTCACGCCTTAGCCCCAGAAATGCGCAATCAATTTGAGTATTATATCGATCGATGTCTTGATGATAAAACGGTATCACATGTTCTGATCTATGCTAAGGGAAGCCGCGCATTTTGTGCAGGAGCTGATATTCGCTATTTTTATGAATCGCAAGATCGTGAAAAAAATACAAATTTTTGTAAGGATGAGTACCATCTTTGTAAAAAGCTGTTTTACTATCCTAAGCCATTAGTCACAATTATTGATGGCATTGTGATGGGAGGGGGTGTGGGTCTTTGCCAATATGGCAAAATCAAGATCGCCACAGAAAATTATCAATTTGCTATGCCTGAAGTGCACATTGGTTTTTTTCCAGATGTTGCTATAAGCTATCTATTCACCAAAATGCCGTTTCATATCGGCTATTATTTAGCGCTAACAGGATCAAGAATAGATAGAAAAAGAGCAATAGATCTTGGCCTAGTGACGCATACAATAGAAGCTAAAGATAAAAAGATGTGGATAGACAAGATTTCTCAATCGGAGGATGTCGTTAAGCTGTTAGAACCGATCAAGGTTGATCCTATCTTCATTGCTTCAGAAGAAGATTTAGAGATAGAGCGCCATTTTTCACTGCCATCTCTTTTTGAGATTATCCAATCACTAAGAAACTCCCCAACACCTTTTGCGAAAAAAACCTTAAGAGAACTTGAATCTCTATCAGCAGTGAGTTTGCTTGTTACTTTTGAAGCATTAAAGAGGGCAAAAGGGAAAAAGTTTGAAGAAGTAGTGGAAATGGACTGTATAATTGCAGAGCGATTTATGTATAGAAGTGAAATCTATGAAGGTATACGGGCTAAAATCATCGATAAAGATGGTAAGCCCTTATATCGATATACACGTATCGATGAAGTCCCTGATTCATATATAGAAGATTTTTTTAAGAAAGCTGAGGATATCTAGCAATCAGAGCTTTTGCTTTTTCTTTGCGCGCAGGTCTTAGTCGATTTTTATGTTGGATTTCAAGGTGTGATAGATGTGCTGCTAAAGATGCCTGCGTTCTTTGAAGGATGTCTTTTTCATAGAAAAAATCAGGATCTTCTTGGATAGAATAGAGCACTTCTTCATTTTTTAAAAGCTGCTCTAGCGTGCTATCGAACTCTTTTGTCAATGTATTCTTCATATCTTGTTTCTATATGAGTATAGAAAAGAAAAGTCAAATAATTTTTTTATTTTAACTTTTTTGAAGCGATTAGCTGAGCTGTATTCTTCCTAAAGGTTGGATACGTATTTCAGGAACGACCTCTTGATACGAAATAACAGCTACATCAGGGAATTCTCCTTCGATCAATTTGCGTACGAATCGGCGTACGTCGATAGCTGTCAAAATGAGGGGATCTTGACCTCCCGGAGGGGTTGGAGCAATTGTTGAGCGAAGCGCTTGCAATATGAGCTGTACAGAATCAGGATCGAGGGCAAGGTATGAACCTGCTGATGTCTGTTTGATTGCGCCACGTACCATATCTTCAATTTCAGGATCGAGTAAATAAACTGATAGGACAGATTGTCCTTTGGAATATTTGTAGCTGATATAGCGCTTCAATGAAGAGCGTACATATTCTGTAAGTAGCACGGTATCTTTTTCTGTTTGCGCCCATTCGCTAAGAGCTTCTAAAATTGTGCGCAAATCTTTTATGGAAATTTGTTCTTGGACCAATCTACGGAAAATTTCTGTCAATTTTTGTAACGGCACAAGACGGGTGACTTCCTTGATGAGGTCAGGAAACGACTTTTCAATGAATTCAAGAATGCCTCGTACTTCTTGTATGCCGATGAACTCGCTAGCGTACTGCCGATAAAAATAGGAGAGGTGAAGAATCATCACATCCAGAGTTTCCCAGTATTTGATGCCCGCTTTGTCCAATATGGGTTTATATTTGAGGTCTACCCAAAGAGAATTTTGGTTGATCAAATTTTTTGTATTGGTCGAGGGAATATTATAATGGCGTAACGTTTCTGCGGTTTCATTTGTGAGTACTGAGCCGCTTAAGATTTTTCCGCGCATCAAGGGGACTTCATTAAGCATGATGACATAATCGTCTGCTTCAATAGCTGGTGCATCAGTTCTCACATGCACTCCGGGAAAGCGAACGCCCAAATCTTGATACAAAGCAGCACGCATCCTCGGGATCATTTTTTCGACGAACTTCGCGCCATCGCGGTCTTTACGAATGATTTCAGATAATTTATTTCCTACTTCTAAAATCACGGGCAAGGTAAGGGCATAATCGCCCCCTTCGCCTCGGATCATTTCATGTCCCTGGCGGCCTGTAGGCATAGAAGCAGCAGGGCTTGCAATAGCAGCAGCTGCTTTTCTTTTTTGTTGAAAATGGGAGTTTAACCCAAGTCCTGCTAGTCCGGCTCCAAGAGTAAAAAAGAGTAGTCCGGGAAGCATAGGGACTAGGGAAAGGAGGAAAATAACTCCTGAAGCGATCAATATCCCTTTAGGGTGAGCAAGAAGCTGGCCTGATATGTCTCTACCGAGGTTAGCATCTTCTTTATCACTTGATACCCTCGTTGTTA
>VGMA01000148.1 GCA_016866575.1 Chlamydiota bacterium | reverse complement strand
TAAAACACCCTTCAAATATCCCTATATCTTTTTATTCTTCATGTTGAATCCCATCAGAGAGGCTTGAATTTAGTGAATGGTTGATCGATCTTCTGGGGCTTAAGGAAAAGGCCTCTACAACTTTAGATGAATCGTGCGCTTCAATACGAATAATGTGATCTATCATAAAGTATCCATCTCTTTCTAAATAATTCTTTATTAGCGCTTAATGAATTCATCATCAAAATAAAATAAGATACTCTCCAGCTCGTTTTTAACCACTTTTTATGATTTTCGCTGAAGCGTCGCCTTCTTTTGCCTATTATACCTATTGTTTTTTGTGATGATTTAGAGAAAGCAGGTGTTGTTGGATGGGGTAAAAATGTGTGGGGGTGGCCGGATTTGAACCAGCGTAGACGTGAGTCGAGAGATTTACAGTCTCCTGCAATTGGCCACTATGCGACACCCCCGCAGAAAGATTGCTGGCGAAAGGAATTGAACCCTCAACCATCCGATTACAAGTCGGGCGCTCTACCAATTGAGCTACGCCAGCAAAACAATGGTCAGAAGACTAACAAAAAAGATCTTTTTATCTCAAGTACTTTATTCAGATTTTTTTGATGGATCTGCTGATTTTTTTGATGAAGGAAGACTTGCTTGGATTTTTTTATCCATAAGTTCCTCTTTTTGCTCTTTCATCATAGAGCCAAAAGCACTGATTTTTCCTAGTAAGGAGCTACCTGCACTCTTGATGACAGAAGCTTGATATTTTTGCATACCTGACTTGAGCATGCAGCTTTTTTATATTTTTTTCCTGATCCACATGGGCAAGGATCGTTACGATCTGCTTTTACACTTGACATCGAAAACCTTCAGATTATCATATTAGCCAATATGTTATCGCAAAATAACCTTTTTCCTAAACCCCCATTTTCTGGAACCGGCAAAACTCTTGAAAGTCTTTGTAGAAAAGCCTTGTATGACTTTCATTTACTTGACGGCATCGATCATTTGGGCATTGCTCTTAGTGGCGGCAAAGATTCATTAACACTACTTTTTTTGCTTCATGCAATATCAGGAAGAGGTTTCAATCCATTCAAAATAACAGCTTTTCATGTAACTGGAGCTTTTTCCTGCGGCCCATCTATGACAAAAGATTATTTACAATCTGTCTGTGATGCCATGGATATCCGCTTGGTAGTCAAAAACTCTACCCAGACGCTTGAAAAACTCGCTTGCTATCCATGCTCAAGAGAAAGAAGAAAACTTTTATTTGATGCTGCAAGAGAGCATAATATTACGACAATAGCTTTTGGCCATCACAAAGATGATAGCGTAGAAACACTACTTTTGAATTTACTCCACAAAGGAGAATTTGCAGCCAATTTGCCTAAGCTTCCGATGCAGAAGATGGGAGTCACCATCATTAGACCTCTGATTTATGCCAGTGAAAAGCAGATCGAGGCTTTTGCTAGGCGCTATAATTTTTTACGGATGATGTGCCAGTGTCCTGTGGGGGCTACATCTCAAAGAAAAACCGTTAAAGACATACTCGATTATCTTGAAACCCATTTCCCTAATACTAGGGAAAATTTATCGCTTGCTTCGCTTACTTATGGCTCAAAAAAAGCTCTTATTCCCTAGATAATTAAGACTAGCTTGCTTTATACTTCGTTCATGAAATCAGGTATTTTTTCCGTTCTGCTTTATTTATCCATCTTGCTTATCGTTGGGCTCATGTCTCGCAAGAAGGCGCAGACATCCAACGATTTTATCTTAGGCAGCCGCAAAATGAATTTTTGGGTTACTGCACTTGCAGCTCATGCTAGCGATATGAGCAGCTGGATATTTATGGCATATCCTGCGGTACTCTTTTCCTTCGGCTTGGTAAAGGTATGGGTAGCTGTGGGTCTTTGCCTTTTTATGTTTTTGAATTGGCAATTTGTGGCCCCTAAAATCAGAGTAATGACAGAAAAATATGGAAGCTTAACGCTATCTTCTTTTTTTGAAAGCCGTTTTAATGACACCTCGGGTGCTATTAGAGTTTTTACTGCTATCGCTTCTTTCATTTTTTACATCATTTATATTTCTTCCGGATTCGTCGGCCTGGGCCTTTTGATAGAAAGCATCTTTGACATCCCCTACTCTGTCGGAACAACACTTGGAATCATCGCTGTCATCCCTTATCTCTTCATAGGCGGCTACATCACTCTTGCCTGGACTGATCTTTTTCAAGGGTTATTTTTATTTGGCGTGATTTTGCTCATTCCCCTGATGATTTTATTCAATCTTGGCGGATTTGAAATATTAGAAAATGTTTCATTTAAGGCCATGATTCCTGATTTTACTCTTGCCACATCTCTATCGATCTTTTTTTCCCTTTCAAGCTGGGGTCTTGGTTATTTTGGGCAACCCCACATTGTTACTAAATTCATGGGAATTAAAAACCCTCAAGACATTCCTAAATCCAAATGGGTGGGCATGTCTTGGCAATTTTTCTCTTTAATAGGCGCTACACTGATCGGATTAGTAGCTGTCGAATTTTTTAAGAAAACTGGCATTAACGACCCGCAACTTGTCTTTATCAAAATGGTGCTGCAATCTTTCTCTCCCCTAGTTGCTGCATTTATTTTATGCGCAATTTTGGGAACTACGATTACATGCACAGATTCGCAAATTTTGGTATTGATCTCCAATCTAACAGAAGATTTTTACAAGAAAATTTTACGAAAAAAGGCATCTTCAAAAGAGCTGATTTTAGTCTCGCGCGCTAGCATATTTTTGATTACTGCGA
>VGMA01000147.1 GCA_016866575.1 Chlamydiota bacterium | reverse complement strand
AGTAGATCTTCTTCTTTAGAGTTTTCTTCAAAAACTGTGTGCAAGATGATTTGATCACCTTCTTGCCAGTTATCTTGTGTGGTTAAAAAATCTGCAGCACTATTTTTCCCAAGAGCGCTTCCTAGATTGTTTAAAAGACGCACTTTTCCTAAATCTCTTCCAATGTGCCAAACAGTCTGTTTTTCAGAGGAGCAAAAAGCAAATTCATTTGTTAATGGAAATAGGTGGATCAAACAAAAATGCAAGGGGGCTTGCAGCTGATCTTTGGCTAATATTTTGTTGAGATTGGCTAAAAAATCTCTAGTGTGAAATGTTTCGATTTTTTTTTCTTGGAAGTGGAGTTCAATCAATGTGCGAAACGATCCTCTAAAAGAGGCAAGGTGTGCAATGCTTTCAAGATTGCGATCTTCTTCGTAAGCTAGAATAATCAAATGGGAATTGTCGGGGAGTTTGATAAAATCGTAAAAAAGACCCGAAGAAGAGGAAGGTTTTGCGATGCCAATTTCAAGACCTAAAAAAGAGGGGCTCAGAGCTGGTGTGAAAATGTTTTCTATTTTTTCAAGCTGATCGAGATATTCTTTTTTCTCCTCCTCTGAGCTTCGATCTTGGCGAAAGCCGGAAGAGATCAAATAATTGGAGATCATCGTAATCACATCGACAATATCTTGGTAGCGTTCTTGAGAAGACGAAGAAAGCATTTTCTGAAGAATCAAGGCAAGATTTTTTGGCACTAAAGAAAGGTCAATATGTCCTAAGCTCAATTTTCCGATGATCAGTTCATAAGCTACAACACCTAAAGAATAAATATCTGTATTGAAGAGTACAGATTCAGGATCTTTTTTTTGTTCAGGACTCATGTAGCTAGGGGTTCCGATCATTTTCCCTTTTTGAGCCATATCTCTTGATTTTTCTAAAAAAGGGATTCGAGCTATGCCAAAGTCAATCACCTTAATTTGTCCAGATTCAGTGATCAAAATATTTTCTGGTTTGATGTCTCTATGGATAATTCCGTGTGTGTGCAGATGCAAGAGCGCATATGAAACTTGAAGAACGATATCCAATGATCTTCTAAGAGAAAGAGATTGTTGATGGATGAATTGTTTTAAAGAGACTCCATGGATAAATTCCATTGCAATATAAAGCCCTTTTTCCCATTTGCCGTGGCTGTAGAGTTTTACGATATTGGGATGATCTGCAAGCTCAATGATCTCTGCTTCTTTTAAGAACTGATCGACAACAGCTTGATGGGCGCTAAGACTTGGAAAAAGCGCTTTTATGGCTAGCGGCGCTTTAGTTTCTGGATGTAAACCAAGGTAAAGGTAGCTCATGCTTCCCTTACTAAGAAGACTTTCAATGGTGTAAGGCCCGATTTTTTTCGGAATATCTTCTTCTTCTATAGAGTGTACTGGAACATAGGGGATGGTTGTTTGCTCATAAAATTCCCGTTTTTCCATAATTATCTATAGATTTTGTGTAATTTTACACCGACCACATTGTCGGAAAGTTCTAATAGTTCACCTTCAGCAACCGCATGCCCTTGCACGGTTAAATAGACAGATTGAATTGGACCTAATGAAGAAAGGGCAATTGTTTCACCTGGCAAGAGGTTTTGCAGTTCTTTAAGAGTCATCTTTAGCCGCTTCACTTCTACATGAACAGTTAAAGGGATGTCTTCAACTTTGACCTTTTCTAATGAAGAGTCTTCATTTTTAATTTCTTGGTCTTCTTCTTGTTCTTCTAGAAGGTCTTCTTGCTGAGCATCTTCTTCTTCGAACGCAGGATCTTCATCCATGATTGGCTCCTTAGAGTCGTAAGTGAAATCGAGGATTTTGAGTTGACCCTCTTTAAGTTTGACTTGAAATAAGGGGATATTTGCCACAGCAAGTTCTAAAGTACCTTTTTGGGACTTTGGTCTAAAATAGGACTCATCAAGTACGATAAAATCACCTGGCATCAAGCTATCAAAAGCGCTTTGGCTCAATTTGACATTTCCGGCATGTAAATGTATATCAAGTGGGAGATCAGAAAATAAAGGCAGTGAGCTTAAAGAGAAGGAAAGTGAACTAAAATGACGCTTAAGTTCAATAAATGCTTGTTTAGTAAGCGCTAAGCGGGCCCAAAGAATCTCTTCTTGATAAGTAAAGGATAGATCAATTGCATAAAGAGAGCTTTTTTCAGCAAAAGTTTGATTTGTTATTTGGCAAACAAAAGGCTTGTAAAACTCTACACTTTGCAAGCTGTCAATCGCTTCTAATAGAGCATACTCAAAGACCCCTTTGGCTAAATCTTTTGATAGATAAGTATTAGGCTCTAGCCATGATGCAAATTTCTCTACATCTCTTTCTGCAACAATCAAGAATAGAGCGCCTTTTAAAATAGGGCTCTCAAAAGCGTAGATTTGGGGCATAGTTCCAAATCCAACCGTTAGGTGCTCAGAGCTTTTCCATTCGCAAATGGAGCTATCTATATGAAGATCCTTTAGATGCAAATTGCTTGAAAGTTTTGTTGAATAGGTCGAAAAATCAAAAGGAGGGATCAATCCACCAGATTTTTCCTCAAGTTTTTCATGTAATGCAGGCTCTAATTTTTTTATCCAGTGCTCAGTGATCTTGGTCATATCTCTTGCCGTATTAATTCGCAGAATATACTACAGAAGTTGATTGCACAACCTTTTTTCTTTTCTTATGGGAGCCAACAGAAATAGGTGAGAATCGGCAATCCATTGTTTTAACTCTTGAAGCGATCATTTTCTCTAAAAGCGGAAGGTTTTTTTGTAAAAGAGCTTGCATATTCCCAAAAGCTGCAATTTC
>VGMA01000146.1 GCA_016866575.1 Chlamydiota bacterium | reverse complement strand
ACTTTCCGCTAAGATCTATGGCTATAAATATTAGATCAAATTTATCACGATCGATTGCATGGAAAATGGATCTAGCAGATCGAATAGAAATCTCATATTCTGCTGATTTTCCACCAAAAACAAGAGCTAACTTTTTCTTTTTCATACTCTATCGAGTATAGACAACAAGATTTTTTTCTGATACATTTTCTCTTTAATATGTTAGAAATTATCGAACAAAATGGGATCTTGATTTTTGCGACTGATAAACAGCAAAAAGCGCTCCATTTTTTTCCTAATGGCCGCAATTTTTGTAGAAATAAGCGCTTAATTACCCTTATCTCTGAAGTAATTTCTCAAGTCATTAAAAACAATGACTTTAACAAGCGATTTCTTCTACTTCATTCGCTTAAAAACCAATTCACCTTGAATACTTTAAAAAAAATAAAATTTTTATTTCACACAACAACTCCTGTAGATTAATATCCGGGAAAAGAGGAGACCTTATGTCTTTGCGAAATATCAAAAAAGGCGACACCGTAACCATCCACTACACAGGCAAATTTGAAGACGATCAAGTATTTGATTCATCAAAAGGGCGAGATCCATTGGAATTCGTTGTAGGCGAAGGGCAAATTATTGTAGGTGTGGAAAAAGCGGTAATCGGCATGCATATGGGGGAAGCTAAAACAGTAAAGCTAAACCCTTCAGAAGCTTATGGCGACAGAAGAGATGACCTAGTATCAACGGTCGAAAAGAAATACTTAAGTCCTGACATGGATCCAAAACCTGGCACTCAGTGGCTGATAGGAGATCCGCAAGATCCGACTATTGTGACAGTTCTAGAAGCTAATGATGAAAATATCACCTTGGATGCAAATCACCCGCTAGCTGGCAAGATGTTGATTTTTGATCTAGAGATCATAGCTATTGCTTAATACAATACCCCCTTTTTCTTTAGGATAAGGGGGATTGATAGATTCATGCTTTTTTACTACAAATATTCTTTTGGGATGTTTTTCATCTGCTCTTCAATAGACCAGCTTCTAGGTCTAATTTTATCATTTTCCCAGCAGCATCCTCTTTTTACCCAGTTTTTTCGAAACTCTCGTATTGCTTGAAGGCTGCAATCTTGATAGCCGAATTCGACGCCGCAACAATCACATATTTGATATGTAGGACAATTGCCTTCTTTTCCCCAAATAGGCTCTTTGTGTTTAAATCCACAGACTCTGCAGATGTAAAGAGATCGATTATCTTTCATAGAAATACTCTAAATTTGTTGCCATTTTATGGGATGTAGGGTCTGGTCTAAAAAAAGTTTTCGCCACCCCATTTTTTGCATAGACTCCATATGTATTTGAAAGAGGATGATACAAAATCACATCTCCATTAACGCGCTGTTTTTTTAATGTTCCACTAGGAACATTTTGATAAAAATCGCGCGCTTTTTCTACATATTGACATACATCTTTTAGTTCGGGAAATTCTTTTGCATGCTTTACATAGTGGCAAAACACGTTATTGATCATCAATTTTTCATAACTGAGATTGCACATGCTATTTAAGCTTGTAACTTCTTCCATATTGCTAAGTCTTTGTCTACAAAACAGACTACTTTGCTGATAACTTGGGTTTAGAATTTTTTTTCTTGGCAGAGCTTTAAGAGTCTTATGTATTTTATCTGCAGAATCAACTATCCTTTCAGCAATTTTACCCCCTTTTGCAGCAAGATTTACCCCTTGCGCCGGGAGAAAAATATCGCCTCCAATTTTACCTACTGCGTGCCCTAACGTCTTTCCTCTTTTGTAAGGAGACATTTCATCCCATTTCTCTATAAGTAAAGCCATTTCAGGCGATAAAATTGTCCCTATTTCCTTCCACTTTGAAGCTCTTATAAGCTTTGAAAACACATAGAAAGCTTCTTTAACATCTTTAAAGCTATTGATGGGATGGAGCGCTAATTTAAGTCCGAATTCATAAAAACCTTTGCCTGAATAAAAAACTCCTTCGAAAAGTCCAAAAACCATTCCTGATAGATAGCTAAATTCAAAATTCCATGGTATATCACTCTTCAAAAAACCGGGTATACGGGTTTCAATTTTATGAAAATCTATAACTTTAGGAAATTGATCTTGAGGAAAATAAGGAGAAGAGATGCTGCTTCTTAGAGCAAAGCCTATGTGCTCTTGCAAATTAGTAGAATCTAAATTTGCTAGCAGGTTTTTTTCTTTATAGAAACCGAAGATCGCAAGAAAAAAGATAAGAAGCGCTAAAACCCATTTGTACACAACCTTTACACCCAAAATGACTATAACCGCATCCTAAAAAAGACCTAAATTTTCATCAATAGTGTCAAAAAATTTATTGAATTGAGATCTGATCGATTTTAGCTGCCAGGATAAAATCATTTTCTGATAAGCCGTCAATCTTATGAGTCCAAAGAGAGACTTTCACTTTCCCCCACGCTAGATAAATATCGGGATGATGCTTTTCTTGTTCTGCTAACTCCCCTATTTTATTCGTAAATGCTAATGCTTTAGCAAAATTTGAAAACGTAAATGTTTTTTCAATTTTGCACTGATCCATCAACTGCCACTCATTAATTTTTTGCATGTATTCATTTAGAACATTTCCTTTTAAAGGCTCTTGCCCTTTGGCGCACGCAGTACATTTTTTTTCTTCCAATCCCATAGAATCTCCAACTTTTTTACTCATCTTGGAAGTTAACATAAAAACATTTTTATTCGACTCAGTAAATTATCCATAGGGAATAAAAACACCCTTTGGTATCCTTTTGGCCATGATAGTTTTAGGTATAGAATCTACTTGTG
>VGMA01000145.1 GCA_016866575.1 Chlamydiota bacterium | reverse complement strand
ATTTAAGTAAGAGGCCCATTTTTCCTCAAAAAGCATAACCACTTGTCTTTCAATTGGCTTCAGGTCATTTTTTCCTAAAAATGCACGAACATCTGGCAGCCGATATTGATTTTCGCCTAAAGCTGTAGAGAGTTTATAAACTTTTTCGGCGTCTTCGAACCATTCGGCTATACTACGTGCTTTTTCTGTACAATCAGTATGGCTTAATAGCATTTTTAAGCGATCTTCTTCTAAACTTTGACTTTCAGCGTTGAAAATGCTAGGGCAAGATCTGTTTGCTTGGCATTGCGGAGATTTACAAAACAGATACTTTTTAACTTGCCCAGTATAATCAATTTCCCTATCGCTGTACGCTAAGTTGGTTTGTAATGATAAAGCCCCGGTCGCGACTGAAAATAGAGATAAAATTGTTCCAAAACCAAGTGAGTTCGTAATGATTTGAGTAAATACGTTATCATTTAACGCTAAATAGCTAGTCAAAGCAAATGGTAGTAAAATAATCCATAAAGCCAAACGGGTAATCGCTTCGATAGGGGCGAGTATGAAAGAAGAAGTAAATAGTGCTACTTCAATGCCAAGAGTCTTTAAGCTCTTAGCAATACCTGTTTCATTAGCAAATTGATTGTGCGCGGCGTTTAGTCGATTGATTGTCACGAAAGAGACTGAAATTGTCAGAAAAATGCAATTTATCTCATCGTGTATAGTCTGTGTTTGCTCTCTACGGTATTCAGAGAAAATAAGCTCTCGATCTTCAAATCTCTCATCATTTGTACTTAATTCTTCAGTTAGCTGAGTAGAGAATGGTCTACCCAAGAATGTAGAGACGGGCTGCATTAAATTTTAACAAATGTTTTTTAGATATTTTTTCATTTTTCAAAATAAAAAACAGCAATTAATTAAAAAAATCAGGTAGCTAAGTGAAAAAAAAGGTGTAGAGCTCTATTTTTATTGCCAGTTTGATGATGTTGGACAGTTTTTAATAGAAATGGGGAAAGATTTTAGGTTGTTTGGTGTAGATGATCGGCTAGATCCATTGGAGGATGACGAAGAAGAAAATGTGAAATTTGTCCGTTATAATCTATAGCCTGGTTTATGTAGGCAATATTTGTATATAAACTGATAGAACCATGAGCTAAGGAAAAAGCAGACAGGAGTGCACCAAGGAATAAGTATGTGTAAACTTTTTCTGAAAAATGATTTTTTTGATCTACTTTGTAAGCGGTGTACGCAAAAGTGGAAAAAATGATTGCTAGTGATATACGCAAAACTGCTTCGATAGGAGCTAATATTGCTGTGGATAGAAACAATCCGATCTCTATTGCCAAATCTTTTAAGTTTTTTATCAGGTTTATCTCATGGATGGATTGATTGCGCGATTCGTTAAGAAAATTTATAGCGAAAAGAGACAAAGAAGCGCAGGCTATATCGGGATCTGGCATTGTTAAATCTCTTTCAAAGCCGTGGTACTCATAAAAAATAGGAGATGAGTTCTTTTTAATTAAATAGTTTGAATTTATATTTAACATTTAAAACATTTTTAATTAATTATTTACAATTATAATATAAACCAAGTTAAATAAGATAGTTTAAAGTTATTTAAATATGTTAATAAAAAAACACTGCTGTTGTTTTTTGGTTTCATTTTTTTCATATGGAGGGAGAGGTTGTCAATAATTTGAAGCTAAAGGTATGATTAGGCCCTTTTAAAATAGAGGAAAGATGAAACAAAGAGAGCATTGGAAAAGTCGGATGGGATTTGTATGGGCTGCTACAGGATCTGCTGTCGGACTTGGTAGTATCTGGCGATTTCCTTATGTTGTCGGTCAAAATGGTGGAGCTGCCTTTGTTTTGCTCTTTTGTTTGTTTCTTTTCTTAGTTAGCCTTCCTGTGCTGATTTCAGAGATTTTAATAGGAAGAAAAACGCAGCTTAGCCCGCAAGGTGGCTATGAACAGATTGCTAAGGGCTGGGGAAAGGCAGGATTTATTACGATACTTACCGGCTTTATCGTGAGTTCTTTTTATAGTGTTATCTGTGGCTGGACTTTGGGGTATTTGATTGAGGCATTGCTTGGCAATTTAACCCATTTTGCTAAAGCTTCTGAAACGGTTTTATATTTTACTAAGCTTAGCAGTAGTCCTTCTTGGTCATTAGGATGCCATTTTGCTTTTATGGCATTTTCTTTGTTTGTACTATATTTTGGCGTGCAAAAGGGGATAGAACGGGCTAATAAGGTGATGATGCCTCTGTTGTTTGGTATTTTATTTCTCTTGGTTATAAAAGGGCTCATGATGCCAAACGCTCACGAAGGTCTTAAGTTCTTATTTACCCCAAATTGGCAAGCGCTTACTCCTCAAGCTATTATAACTGCTTTAGGGCAAGCATTTTTTGGGCTGAGCTTGGGGCAAGGAACGATGGTAACTTACGGAAGTTATCTCAATAAAAAAGTAGATGTGCTTGCTCTATGTCTTCCTATTGCTCTTTCTGTGACGATAGTTTCTTTGCTTGCAGGTGTAGCAATCTTCACCGTCGTATTTTCAGCGGGTGTTGAACCCACATCGGGAACCAACCTGATGTTCCAAACTTTACCGATTATCTTTTCGAATATGCCAGGCGGCCATGCTCTAGCTGTTTTATTCTTCTTACTCATTTTTGTGGCAGGTTTAACATCGCAAATCTCTGCTATGGAACCGTCTATATCGTATTTAATAGATACATATGGGGTTAAACGTCACAAAGCTTCGTTTTTTGTAGCTTTGGGTTCTTTTTTACTTGGGATACCAAGCGCTCTTGCTTTTGGGGTATTAGGGGATGTGAAAGTGTTTGGAATGAATATATTTGATGCTATTTCAG
>VGMA01000144.1 GCA_016866575.1 Chlamydiota bacterium | reverse complement strand
TCTGTACGTCCTCCAATTACCTTGAAAGAACTTGCTTCGCAAATGAAAATCAAAGCCTCGGAAATCATCGAAAAGTTATTCAAGCAAGGCTTTTCTGTTACACTTAACGAAATGCTCGATGATACAAGCATCATCTTAGTAGGTGATGAATTTGGCTGCCAAATTACTATTGACCGCTCACAAGAAGAAAGACTTCGCGTAACAGAAAAAAGCATCAAAGAAGAGATCGCATCTACAGATAATGGCATGCTCGTCTCTAGAGCTCCTGTTGTTGCATTCATGGGACACGTTGACCACGGGAAAACCAGTCTTATTGATGCAATCCGCAAAAGCAAGCTCGCTGCCGCAGAAGCCGGGGCGATTACCCAGCACATTGGCGCTTTTAGATGCCATACAAAGCATGGCGACATCACTATTTTAGACACCCCTGGTCATGAAGCATTCAGCGCTATTAGATCTAGAGGAGCTGATGTAACTGATATCATAGTGATAGTTATTGCTGGTGATGAAGGCATAATGCCTCAAACTGATGAAGCAATTCGTCAAGCGCAAGAAGCACATGTACCTATCATCGTAGCAATCAATAAGGCCGATAAACCTGGCTTTAACCCAGATTTAGTTCTCAGACAGCTCGCAGATCGCAGCATTTTAGCTGAAGCTTGGGGTGGAGATGTAATCACAGTTAGTTGCTCTGCTACCACAAACCAAGGTATTGAAGAACTTCTAGAAATGCTAGCGCTCCAATCAGAGATTTTACAACTTGTAGCTGATCCGACAACAAGAGCTAGAGGAACTGTCTTAGAATCAGAAATCCAAAAAGGTCTAGGAAATACCGCTACTTTGCTTATCCAAAACGGAACATTGCGCCGCGGTGATGCTATTTTATTTGAGCATGAATATGGCCGCGTAAAAACTATGCGCGATGAAAGAGGACGCCACCTCACAAAAGCACTCCCTTCTATGGCTGTAGAAGTCACAGGCTTATCTGAAGTTCCTTCAGCTGGCTGTGAATTCATTGTTGTAGGAAGTGAAAAAGAAGCAAGAAAACTCGCTGAAGAGCGCCTTGCTGGAGTAAAACGAGAAAACTTAAGAAAAACTACAACGACCGACTTGCAATCCTTCTTCTTGCAACATGCAGAGAAGAAAGAGAAAAAGCTTCTCAGCGTGATTGTAAAAGCAGACGTGAAAGGATCTCTTGAAGCAATTGAGACTATGCTGCTCAAGATCCCTTCAGATAAAGTACGCATCAATATCATATCTTCTTCAGTGGGAGTTATTTCCGAATCTGACGTGGAGTGGGCAAAAGCATCGAATGCACTCATTTTAGGTTTCCACACACGCACTGAGCCAGCTGCTGAAGATTATGCAAAAAAACAAGGGGTAAAAGTCCTAATTCACGAAGTAATCTATCATTTGATCGATGAAGTGAAAGAAGAGATGACAAAACTTCTTGATAAAGTGCGTCAAGAGAATGAAGTAGGTTCAGCACAAGTGAAAATGGTCTTTAGATCTTCTTCGCACGGCTTAATTGCTGGTTGCCAGGTCATCGACGGTATCATCAAACGTTCTAATATTGCTAAAGTATTTAGAGGCAATACTAAGGTTTGGGAAGGAGACATCAATTCTCTTAAAAGACACCAAGATGACGTTAGAGAAGTGAGCAAAGGACTTGAGTGCGGAATATTGCTTTCGAACTTTAAGGATATCCAAGCGGGCGATGTGATCAAAGCTTTTGAAGTAACTTATATAACACAAACACTATAGATATGTCGACACGCCGCGTTCAAAGGATTAATTCACTTTTACGAGAAGTTCTTTCTGAAGTTATTCGGAATGAAGTAAAAAACCCAAAAATATCGATCTTTACTACAGTTACGGAAGTAGATGTAAGTAAAGATCTCGATAGCGCTAAAGTTTATATTAGCGTTATTGAAGATGATATCAAAAAACAAGAAACAATGGATGCGCTTGATACTGCAGCAGGATATATTGCAGTTTTAGCCTCCAAGAAGGTTTCTTTACGTCACTTCCCCTCTCTCATTTTCAAGTTAGACGATTCTTGCGAAAGATTTAACAAAATCGACAAACTACTAAGAAGAATCGAAGATGACCGAAGGGATACTACTGATTGATAAGCCTATTGGCAAAACCTCCTTTTACCTTGTTGCTGTTCTAAGAAAGCTGACGGGAGTAAAAAAGATAGGTCATGCTGGTACGCTAGATCCTCTTGCTTCAGGTGTAATGGTTTTACTCATTGGTAGCCGTTACACTAGAATGAGCGATAGCTTTTTATCTCACGATAAAGCATACCGAGTGACTATTGAACTTGGAGCCATCTCAGACTCTTATGATGCGCAAGGGGAGATTACAAGACTAGAAAATCCCCCTATCCCCTCTTTAGATACACTCTTAGAGGCTTTGAAAAAATTTCAAGGAACCATCGAGCAAACACCACCTATGTTTTCAGCCAAGAAAGTGGCTGGTAAAAAACTTTATGAACTTGCCCGAAAAGGGATAGAGATTGAAAGAAAAGCTTGCGTTGTTGAGGTAAAAACAACACTGATTGATTACAATTACCCTTTTTTAGAGCTCGATGTCGAATGCTCAAAAGGAACCTACATCCGCTCTATAGCCCACGATTTAGGTAAAGAGCTTGGCTGTGGAGGATTTGTAACTAAACTTACAAGAACTAGAAGCGGCCCATTTTCCTTAGAGCAATGTGTGCAGCTTGATACGCTAAATAAAGAAACTCTTCAAAACCGGATTTTGTCTTATGTCTGATACGAATCTTTCTTGTGGAATTGTTGGCCTTCCAAATGTAGGAAAGTCGACACTTTTCAATGCTCTCACTAAACAAATGAAAGCGGAAGC
>VGMA01000143.1 GCA_016866575.1 Chlamydiota bacterium | reverse complement strand
GACGCAAAAACAATCAATAGTGTAAACTCCTTCTCGTCTTACGTGGCGGCGGTAGCTCAGGGGTTAGAGCATAGGATTGTGATTCCTAGGGTCGTGGGTTCGAAGCCCATTCGCCGCCCATTTTTTCTGTCTCTCTTATTCAAAACATGCTATATGTAGGGGCATGGATAAGCCAAAAAAAATTCGCAAAAAACCTAAACATCATCCAGAAGCAAAAGGGCTAGCTTTTATTGCCTTTAGCGTTTTGCTTTTACTCTCTCTCATCAGTTTTAATCCTTCGAATTTTGAAAGTAATTATCTAGGAATTACTGGCCATTTCATCGCCTTTTTATTTCAATACTGCATAGGTTTTGGCAGTTATTTGATTGCTATTTACGCATTTTGGCTTGGCTATCTTTTGATCAAATCGAAAGATATTTCTATTATTGCCACAAAAATGCTCTATTTCTCATTATTTTTGATTTCCACCTGCCTTTTACTTAACGCTGCGGCAGAAACCAAACTCATTAAATCCCCCCTCATTCTAGATCGCATCTATTCAGAATCTGTCGTCATTCATCCGCCTTATCCCGCTCGCTACACAAGATATTATCTAGGAGGAGTTCCTCTTTATTACCTTTACTGCGATCTTCCGGGAGCAAGCTTAAAAATTTTATTTAGCACCGTGGGTGTGGTTTTTATATCTTCGACTATTTTTCTTGTTTCTTTGATTTTACTCTCTGATTTCGCCTTTTTAGCAGTAATCAAGCATCTAGCTTTGATGATTTTCACCTTACTACTCAAAATCCATAAAGCCATTCTCTCTTGGTTTGAACAAAAAGAAGAAATCCCTGTATTTGTAGAAGAGGTGAAGCGGCCGAGCTATCCTTATGCAGCTATTAGAAAACAGATTTCACGTCCATTAAAAGAAAGAAAAGAAGAACCGATTGAAGAAGCTGAAGAGGTTATCGAAGCTCCTGTAGAATCCCTACCAAAAGAAATCCATTCCTCTTTGCAAATATCTTTGCAAGGAAGAGAGCAGAAAACAATCGCAGAAAAGCCTGCTTTACTTGAAAAGCTTTTAGAAGCAAAAACACTCAAAAGTAAATCTTCATCTAATTACGCGCTCCCTCCCTTACATCTTCTTACAAATGCTGCAAAAGTAGACCAGCCCTCATTAAAAAAAGATTTAGCTGAACAAGCAGAAATACTCGAAGAGACTCTTGCAAGCTTCGGTATTGAAGCAAAAGTGGGAGAAATCAACTGCGGACCGACGATCACCTCCTTTGAAGTGCATCCTGCGATCGGCGTTAAAGTGCAAAAAATCACCGCGTTGTCTAATGATATTGCCCTAAAGCTTCAAGCTAAATCCATTCGTATCATAGCACCAATTCCTGGGAAAGCAGCCGTCGGAGTTGAAGTCCCCTCCCCTTATCCTCAAGAAGTAGGATTTAAGGAGATGCTTTTTCACTACAGAAAATCAAATAGCCCCTTCCAGATCCCTATTTTACTAGGTAAAACAGTAAGTGGCGAACAGATGATGTGTGATTTAACTAAAATGCCCCACTGTATTATTGCCGGTGCAACAGGATCGGGAAAGTCAGTTTGTATCAACACGATCATCATGTCCATGCTCATGAATATGGGACCTGATGAACTTAAGCTCATTTTAATTGATCCAAAGAAAGTGGAATTGACCCCCTACACAAGACTGCCTCACATGATTGCCCCTGTGATCACTGAGCCTTCTGGCGCTTATGCTGCTTTACACTGGATCGTAAAGGAAATGACCTCTCGCTACGAGCTTTTAAAAGTGCTCGGTGTTCGCAATATTGCAAGCTTCAATCAAAGAAAAATCAATCATGAAGTAGAGCAAGCGCTCGATATCGAAATACCGGAAAAACTCCCTTTTATTGTTGCAATCATCGACGAATTTGCCGACTTAATGATGAGCGCAAACGCCGATTTAGAAACACCTATTGCCAGAATTGCGCAAATGGCTAGAGCCGTTGGCATCCACATGATCTTAGCTACCCAACGACCCTCTCGGGAAGTTATCACCGGTTTGATCAAAGCAAATTTTCCTTGCAGAATCGCTTTCAAAGTTGCTTCTAGAATCAACAGCCAAATCATTCTTGATGAAACCGGAGCTGAAAGCTTACTTGGCAACGGTGACATGCTGTTTCTTCCTCCTGGCACTTCTGAGCTTCTTCGTGCTCAAGGAGCTTATCTGCGCGATGAAGATATCAATCGAGTGATCGATTATATTTGCAGCAAATATTCTACTGACTATCTATTCAACTCTTTTGATCAACTCTCATCAGAGCAATTTGACTCCCAATCTTCTTCCTCTGGGGGTGATCGAGATCCTTTATACCAAAAAGCGCTTGATATCGTAACAAGCTCAAAAGCTGCATCTACTACTTTTTTACAAAGAAAACTCAAAATCGGCTATGCAAGAGCTGCTTCTTTGATTGATGAGCTCGAATCTAATGGTATCATTGGCCCTCAAGATGGCAGTAAGCCTAGAAGGGTCTTGATTTCAAGACCTGGCTTTTCCAGCGATGATATCTAATAGTGTAAAAATAAAATTTAAACTTTAATCAAGTTTGTATTTTAGTTCGATTTAATAATCTAATAGTTTATAATATTACGTAACTTATTTAATTATAGAAATATTATGAGCGGGATACAGATTGTTATTGATTCAGATGGTGGTGGCGGACATATCGCAGTAGCGAATGCTGTAGAAAAAGAGTGGAATGAATCTTCAAGAAAAGGTTGTGCTCCACACACAACAAGACGGATCAATTTTCTTAAAGAAAATCAAGAATTTCCGGTCATTGGCAGCGTTAAGCTTCCGTTTATTGGCAATCTTGGCGAATACAGCGCACAAAGATGGAATGAAGCTCAAAAAAGAGGCGATATTGCTG
>VGMA01000142.1 GCA_016866575.1 Chlamydiota bacterium | reverse complement strand
CTTTCTTCGTGCAAAACAGAAACTCTACCTAGCCCTTTTTGCAATCTTCTTTCTCTACCAATCCATCAAAGAGCTCCTCAGCTATTTTTCATTTATTTAAATAGCGTATATTATGCGTCAAAAAAACATCTAACTTATTTTCATCCTTGCAATTATATTTATAAATGTTCTCATTAAGCCTATATCTATCATATTTATAAGAAAAAAAATTGCATCTAGGTATTGATACCCTTTTTTTCTCTAATCATCCTATATAAAGCTCAGCTTTGATTTTTTTTGGTTTGATTGAAAGGTTTAGCACAATTAACAAAATGTCTAACTGCTAAAACTTCTTCTTTTTACCTCAATAAATATCACATGTTATAAATTACAAATCTCTAACTATAAGTGATTTATTTGCGCATGCAAAAAACATTTAGGCATTTAATCAACATTAGTTAAATTGATAAATCCCAAAACCCTTAAATGGAGATCCGTTTTGAAATTTTTTTCTATTTTTTCAGCTCTTTGTCTTATATCTAGTATTGCTTTAACTCAAGAACATCAAGAATTTTGCAGCCAGTTCAAGCAAGATCAATACCTCTACGAAACCCTTTTTAAAGACAAATATCATGGTGTATTTGTTGATGTAGGTGCTCATGATGGCAAAACTTTTAGCAACACATATTTTTTTGAGAAAGAATTAAATTGGACGGGACTTTGTATTGAACCCATACCTGAAGTTTTTGCAAGACTACAAAATTGTAGAAATGCAACTTGCATCCAAGGATGCATCAGCAGAGTAGAAGGAGAAGCCTCATTTTTACGTATTAAAGGGTATAGCGAAATGTTAAGCGGATTGCTAAACAAATACGATCCAGGACACATGGCTAGAGTCAATCGTGAAATTCAAACCTTCAAGCAAGAATCAGAAGTTCTTACTGTAAAATGTTACGAATTGAATAAGCTTCTTCTAGAAAATAACATAAGACATGTTGATCTACTTAGCCTTGATACTGAAGGAGGAGAACTTGAAATTTTGCAATCTATAGATTTTGAATTGATCGATATCCATGTTATCGATGTAGAAAATAATGCGGGAACTGATGAGTTCTATAAATTTCTCTTAAGCAAAGGCTACTCTCTTATGACTAAATTGGGCTGCGATGAAATATATATAAAAAACTAGCCTATCTAAATGGAATTCTATTTAGCGCTAACCTTGATAGAATTCCATTCTCGATTTCTGAAAATCCATCCCTATACCTAATCGCTCTTGCGGACTATGCTTCTAAGTTAGAAAAAAAAAGAATTTTTCTTCAAGATTACTCAAAATAGCCTAAGCACATAGAAATTTTAGAATGTGATCATTATCTTTGTAATAATTTAGAGAAAGCAGGTGTTGATGGATGGCGTAAAAATGTGTGTGTGGGGGGGGGCCCGATTTGAACGAGCGTAGACGTGAGTCGAGAGATTTACAGACCCTTTCTGTACCACAAATCACAATACGCTACCATTGATAACAATAGAGGGAGAGCTCGACTCTTCAGAAGACATCTATTTAATGTTAGAGTCGCTTAAGGCTGCTTTAAATCAGTGTAGATACCTATCTACATTTAAATCTACTACATCCATAAAATACCGAGGCGTGGATCAATTAAACTATTTTTTTAGTCATATTAATTACGCAGATGAGTATAGTGTAGATGATCGTATTCAAATCTTAAGGGAGCAGGAAAAACAACATAAAGATGCAGCCTGTGAGTTAATAGTTCAAGCCACTGGCGAAGCGATAGCCACAGGAGCCTCGGCGGCTGCTGGTATGGAAATTCCAGCACTTGCTGAAGGGATTCTATCTACAAGACATTTTATTGAAGGATGTAAAGAGTATAATGAAGGTGTTAGATACCAACATGAAGCTGATTTATTACAGCAAGAAATTGATCCTGAAGACAAACAATCAGAAAAGAAATGGTGGGAGTTCTGGAAATGAACCAAAAAATATCGAGAAAAGAACAAATTGCAAATTGGTGGAAGATCGAAGGCAAAATAGAGTGCATTGGAGCCTTAATTTTATTAATTGTTGTTATTGCCTTTTGGGATAACGTCTTTGTAGAAGCTGGAGCACTATTATTTGCCTCTTTATGGTGTTTAGGAAAGATATATTTCCGAAAAGACCAATGGACTTTTTTGCTTTTTGTTGCAGCTATGCTGTTTTTACAGGGGATGTCCATACTATTTGAACACCTAAAATCTTAACCAGATTAGAGTTATTGCAAAAAGAGTGACACCTATAGATGAGGTTAGGTACGCACTTATCCAGATTGTTCCTCCTAGGGTTTTATCTAGTTCGGTGATACAAAGAGCTTCGGATGTTCTTTGATCCATTGATTTGCCTTCTTCTGTCCATTCACAACTAATTGGCCACTGGTCTAATTGGTTGCTAACTTAAAAGCTTCTCTTTCATCCATTTATGGGAGATTATTTTTGAGATACGGGCTCTATAAGAAGAGCAAACCACTCCCCCCCCAGATCAAAGCCTTAATGAAATTTCTGAAGGATTTCTTCTTCAAAAATATGAAAAAATAAGTCAGGAAAGATACGAAAGGAAAAGAATCTATGCTGATTATTGGTTTAGGCGTATAGCATCATCGGCTAAGTAGGTAAAAGAAATCAGAACTTTCATCAGCAGATCCGTTATCGCAAAACATCTCTGTATAAGGTAATTGAGGGAAAAGTTCCATTCTATGAGCTACAATTCCCATCGCTACTTGTTCGGTCTTGGTGATAAAAATCCGTCTAATCAGTCCATTACACTAAAACACCCTTCAAATATCCCTATATCTTTTTATTCTTCATGTTGAATCCCATCAGAGAGGCTTGAATTTAGTGAATGGTTGATCGATCTTCTGGGGCTTAAGGAAAAGGCCTCTACAACTTTAGGTGAATCGTGCGC
>VGMA01000141.1 GCA_016866575.1 Chlamydiota bacterium | reverse complement strand
CTCATAAATAGAGGGAAGCAAATCTTCGGTTTCATTTTTTTCAAAAAGCCAAATTCTACGAATTTCGTTTAGTTCTTCGACTGTAATTAATTCGATGTCCTTAACATATGCAGGTCCTGTATTTTGAATAAGTTTCTGAGCTTCAAGAAGCATTTTCAACCAGTTTGCTCGTGATTCTTGCGTGTAAGGACCCGGTATGACACGGAGCCTTTCTCCCTCTCCCATGAAGGATACTTTACCATTCATTCTTCTAAAGTCTCTTAGGTGTCTGTCTGATGCTGAATTGTCCGTGTCCCCGTTACCCATAAGTCTAAAATCTAATGCGTTTCTAATAGCCAAAAGTGGCGCCATCCATTCCTTTTCAGCATCATTCTGGATCATAGCGGACATAGATTTGTCTTTTTCTACTAATGTGCATACCCAGCATCCAAACCTACTATCTCCGCAAGATGGCGTTGAAGAGTCAACAACAAGAGGGCATTCACCATCAGGTGAGGCGCCTTGATACATAGTTAAAAGATCTTGATTATGATAGCCCCATGGGTTTTTAAATTGCATCAGATACATCCACACATCATCGTTTGTCCAGTCTTCGATCGGTGTAAAAATATTACATCCGACAAGACTACCGCTCGGACTTAGTTTATCTGTAACCCGATTCTTTTCGTGCTTTTTCATTACGGCAGACCTTGTAGAGCTCTCGGTTTTCCGAGCTCCTAAAACTAAAATTGACTCACCAGAGTCTTTTGTAACATCCATTATAAATTTGTTGCTTGGCTTTATTTTAAGCCGTTCGGTACACCAACGGAATTTGTGCCTTGGCGCTGGATAGCCCTTACCAATTAAATTTACCCAGAAAGTATTTGAAACCTCAGGCATCAGTCGGTGCGGATAGAAAGGTAGTGTATTTAAAGCCGATGCTTTTTTAATAGCCTTATGAGAATTTTCGACCCAACTGGCAACAATAGGATTTTCTACTAAAGTATCTGTGCTTATTATATGAATAGGTTTAAGAAGCTTGTCAGATATCGCATACCAAACTAGTTGAAGAACCGCTGTAGAATCCTTCCCCCCGCTATAACCGACAATCCACGGAACACTATCCCGCAAGTAAAGGTTTTGAATATCAGTTTTTAAATCATTCAAATACTGAGAAATGCTTTCACCGCCAAGGAGACCAGATTTCCCAGCCATAGTTATCCACGCCTAAAGCTGTTCTCCACTTTTTGCTCGTCGGGAGTAAGTTCCAGGCCAAGAGCTTTTTTTATTACATTAGATGTCAAGGTAACATTTATGTCGGACTTTGAAAGTTTACCACTGATCATCGCTCTACCTTCCCAAAGCTTATAATTCGTACGTGCCCAATCTATTGTCTTCAATTCCTTTAGCGCTGATTGCCAATTCTTTTTTTCCTCCAATAAGAAGCGGCCAGTTTTTCCAAGCGCATGCAATCCAATTGCATTGGCGAAGATGAAGTCCCTTCGAACCTCTCCTGCTGTTATAGACCCGTTAATCACCATTTTCCACTCCTGTAAATTATCAGCAGCTGCTTTCCAAAAGCTTGAAGCAATTTCTATTGCCTTATCAAGAGATTCGTCTTTAAAATCAGACATAAGTTCCTTTGTGGCTGAGTAAATTGCTGAAAGGGTAAATAGCTTTCTTGAGCGAGCAGCTAATGTGCTTCTGTCCATTTCGACATAATTTTTAAACACAGGACATTCAAAAGCTAAAGCTTTTGCAATTTTTCCTGTTCGCTCACGATGATCGAAAAGAATATTTATTGCTCGGCTTGTTTTCACTGCATGGCCATTTAAATCTGCAAACATTTGCTGACATCTTTCTAAACCAGTGTCCAAGAAAAATACTACTGCGATTGACTCGTCGCCAAGCGCGGGATTTTCTTCCAAAGCTCCTGCTATAGCGGCGCGTCTGTGCTGGCCGTCGTTGATTATAAATCGAGCACTCATCGGAACATGAAGTAATCCGGTTTTTAGTCCAGCTGTTGAGTTACTTTGAAATGAGTCACTGAATGGTTCAAATTTTACATCTGCGTCAATTGAGGCAGTGATTGCAGAAAAGATATAGGAACTCGGATTTTCCAATACATACTTAGCCATTGCGGGTATTCGCGACTTGTTTAAGCCTCGTTGGACTCTTAGTTGAGGCGGAACTTCACCTTCTTCATTAAATGAAAAGACCTTTGGCAGTAGCCTTAGTGGAACCATTGATACGTAAAATTCGCGCTTGGCTTGGATCCCTCGAATTGCTGGAAAAACATACTGAAACCCACCGTTTGCTTTCATAGACTTGCTTTTTTAAGCGAAAGTATGTTAAGTTGCAAGACCAATGTTTGTTTAAATATTAACATACACCATGAAAAAATTACCAGTATATTTAGATAATAATTCAACAACTCCTGTTGATCAACGAGTTGCAGACGAAATCATTCGTTTTTTGGTTGCTGAATTCGGGAATGAGGGAAGTAGAACTCATTTTTATGGGGCAAAGGCAAAGGCAGCAGTGCAAGGTGCTAGGGAGCGCTTGGCTAACACTTTCGGAATTGAAAAAGAAGATGTAGTTTTTACGAGTGGCGCGACTGAAAGTTGCAATTTAGCGATTCTTGGTCTTGCAAAATGGGGAGCCAAAAACGGTAAAAAGCATTTGATTTGTTCGGAAATCGAGCACAAGGCTGTTTTGGAGCCTATTCAGTATTTGCAAACTCAAGGCTTCGAAGTTGACTATATCAAAACCCAGGGAAGCGGTCTGATTGATGTTGATCATTTTAAAGAAATATTAAGAAAGGATACTTTATTGGTAGCGGTTATGGCTTCAAATAATGAGACCGGAGTTATACAACCGATAGATGAGATAGCCAAAGAACTTGCAGACCACGATTGTTACTTTTTCTGTGACGCATCCCAAGCCGTAGCAAAAAACACAT
>VGMA01000140.1 GCA_016866575.1 Chlamydiota bacterium | reverse complement strand
TCAAATCTTCAAAGAGCTCAAAAATCAAGGCAAGACCATTTTTGTGGTGCATCACGATCTCAATACGGCGGGTGAATATTTTGACTGGTGTCTTTTGCTAAATCGCCATTTGATTGCTCACGGCTCATTGCAAGATGTATTCAATTTACAGAATTTAGAACGAGCGTATGGCAAAAGTCCGCAAATATTTGATGAAGCGATCAGGAGGGTTTTAAGCCATTAATATCTGGTCTTTTTTTACAGATCCTGTTTTTCAAGCGCCGATCTTTGGATCCATCTTCTTTTGTACAGCAGCGGCCCTTGTGGGTGTTATTGCTTTTGTGCAACGGCAATCCTTAATGGGAGAAGTGCTATCACATGCAGCCTATCCGGGCATGATAGTTGGGCTTTTTGCTCTTTTTTCCTTGGGATTGATGGAAGAAGATGCTCTTGTCATCTTTATTTTTCTCGGCGCATTTCTTTTTAGTCTTCTTGGCGGCTATGTTCTCAATATGATTGAAGTGAAATTCAAGATGAACAAAGATGCAGCGCTTTGTCTTGTTTTATCGAGTTTTTTAGGGATTGGAGCGGTGCTTTCTTCTAGAATGCAGATCCTTTCTCCTCGAGCAATGAAGCAAATATCGACCTTTCTTTGCGGCCAAGCTGCGATCATGACTGATTTACATGTCTATTTATATTTTTCCTTAGCTCTACTGATCTCTCTTTTTATTTTGCTTTTCTTTCGTCAAATACGAGCGATTTGCTTTGATCGAGATTTTGCTAAATTGAAAGGATACTCTCTTGTATGGATCCATAGATCGATTTTGATTTTGATATCGCTTGCGGTAATTGTTGGTTTACAAGGTGTTGGCGTTGTCTTGATGGCAGGGATGCTGATTGCTCCCGCAATAGCTGCAAGATTTTTGACGAATCGATTGGCGCTAATGTTCCCAATAGCTGCTATCGTCGGGGCTTTAAGCGGTTTTCTAGGGAATGTGTTTTCTATCTATCTTTCTGATTATTACAATCTTGCGCTTCCTACCGGTCCGATGATCCTCATAACAGCAGCCTTGTTTGCTTTTATCAGCAGCTTAAGTGCTCCTAAGCAAGGGCTCATTGTGCGATTTTCGCGCCTTATGGCTTTTAGGTTTCGCTCTTTAAGGGAAAATATCTTGAAATTTCTTTGGAGAAAAAAGAAAGCGACGTTTTCAGAAATTCAAAGTGCGCACCACATTTCTTGGTTGTTTTTGTGGTCCATATTGCAATTCATGAAGTGGCGAAAACAAATAGATGGCAGCTACGCTTTAACGCCAAAAGGTAGACAAAGGGCTGAATATATTGTCCGTTTACACCGTCTTTGTGAGCTATATTTGCATAGCTACCTTGGAATGTCTGGAGAAAAGGTGCACTTAGAAGCTGAAGAAATGGAGCATGTAATTACTCCTGAAATAGAAGAGGAGCTAACAATGCTTTTAGACAATCCTGAAAAAGATCCCCATAATCAACCGATCCCTAAAAAAAGGGGTAAAGAATGATACATCCTTATTGGGGGCAAGATTTTATAGGTTTTTTTGTCGTGCTTTTTACAAGGCTCATACAATTTTTCAGCGGCCAGATTTCTGCTATTGCTATTGATGAAGCGCAAATCCTTGTACTAGGATTAACGGGCATTACAGGTTCTTTGATGGGAAGTCTACTTGTGTATAGAAAAATGACGATGCTTGCTAATTCAATATCCCACACCATCCTTTTAGGAGTAGTTGTCAGCTATATTTTGGGATTTTGGTCTCTTTCAGGAGGGGTAAGCATTTCTAATTTATTGGCAGCAGCTCTGATCACAAGTTTTTTGACAACAGAGTCAACCAATTTTTTCGTGAAAGTATTGAAAGTGCAAAAAGATGCAAGTATCGGGCTCATCTTCACAACATTTTTAGCAATCGGGATCATTTTAGTGACTGTATTTACAAAAAATGCACACATCGGAGCAGAACTGATTTTAGGCAATATCGACCTTTTGCAAAAAGAGGACATTTTTCCTACCTTTTTAGTGGCAATCAGTACCTTAGCGCTTGTGCTATTTTTTTATAAGCCATTCATTATCACCACATTTGATCCTTTATTTGGAAAGTCTTTGCAGATAGGTGTAAAAAAATATGATCAAATCATCATGGTCATCACTTCTAGCTGTATTGTGTGCTCATTTAGAGTGGTAGGTGTTGCTTTAGTGCTGGCTTTATTAGTGATTCCGCCGATGATAGCTAGGCTGTTTACCCATAAATTTTCAGTGATGATAGGGCTTGGGTCATTAGTGACTCTTTTAGTAGCGCTATTTTCTGTAGCGATTACTAGAGCTTGTTTATCTGTTTATGGAGCTGCATTTTCTACAAGCGGTATGATGGTATCGATGCTCTTTATGTTCTATTTACTAGCAGCTTTTATTAAAAAACTCGCAACACGCCTTGATAAAAGTGAGGTGCAATGAAAAAGAAAATCGCGATTTTAGGTTCAACGGGATCGATCGGGACGCAGGCTTTAGATGTTGTTAGAGAATTTCGAGATTCCTTTGAAGTAATTGCTTTAGCTGCAAAGAAAAATGTACGGTTGCTTGAAGAGCAAATTCAAGAGTTTTCTCCAAAAATGCTCAGTCTATCAGATCCTGAATGCTACCAATACATCAAAGATAAATACCCGCATCTTACAGTATATTATGGAGAAGAGGGGCTAGATGCTTTAGCATCTAATAAAGAGGTTGATCTAGTCTTAGTAAGCGTTGTAGGATTTGAAGGTCTTAGACCAACTCTTAGTGCGGTTAGGGCAAAAAAAATCGTCGCTATCGCCAATAAAGAGGCTTTAGTTGCTGGCGGCGCTCTTTTAATGGAAGAGGTAAAGAAAAATAATGCTCTTTTGCTTCCTATCGACAGTGAACATAGCGGTATTTTTCAGTGCCTACAAGGTGAAGACTCTAAAAATATATCACG
>VGMA01000139.1 GCA_016866575.1 Chlamydiota bacterium | reverse complement strand
ATAGCGCAATTCTTGTGGCAGCACGAATCGATTCTTCTCATCGAGTTTGGCTGTATATGTTCCACAAAAAAAGCTGGCGCTCATTTTTTCCCACGTTTTCCCACATACTAGCAATACAGTGGTTTTTTGTGAAAAAAAATCGATAATAACTTGTAAAATGTGAAAACTTTTTTTTACACAACATCTTTTCCAAGAACAGAATAGATCGACAAAATCATTGTGGAAAATTTGTGTGGGAATCGGTGGGAAAAAATGCGCATCATTTGCTATAGAAGGGAAAAAAGGGGCATATGAGCACACGCAGCACCAAAACTATCGACAATCTTGGCATCGAAGTCTACAGAAGATACGACGATGATCAATCTGTACTAGAAACAGTATATATAGGAGAATCCAAGCAAGTTGCACTTCGCTCTTCTCTTGACATTCTGCTGCCGATTCAAGAAGATGAGGTCTCTTTACTCCTAGAAGATGAGAAATCCCCTCCTTGGGCACTTCTGTGCGTTCCTGATAAATACAACGAACAAAAAAGACGCCTTTTTACAAATCAACTCACACCTGCTAGCGGTCCTGTAGATAAATTAGAAATGCAAGAAGCCAAAATCGAAGAGATCAAAGAAGACCTTGAGAAAAAAATCCAAGAGATCAAAAGTCAACCTTCTCTTATTACATCAGAAGAACAAGAAGAAACAGAAGATATCGCTGTACAAGCTAAAAAACTGCTCGATTTGCTGCAAGATATTCGCCTATCGAATAAAATGATTCGAGATATCAATGCCGAAAGATACAGATATACAAAAGGATAGATGATGGCCAAAGTCGAATGGAAACAAGTTCTTGGTTGGGGCGAAGAAGAAATTTCAGATTTACGCTTTGTCGGCTATTCCTATATCAAACAAGGACACTACAAGACAGCACTCAAGTTCTTTGAAGCCTTGACAGTGTTAGAACCTGAAAGTGCTTATGACATGCAAACTCTAGGAGCTATCTATCTTCAATTAGGCGACAACCTCGCAGCACTCACAACATTAGAAAAAGCGCTCCGCTTAGAAGCGCATCACCCTGCTACACTTCTCAACCGCGCTAAAGCTTTGCTTTTACTTGGCTACAATAAACAAGGGATCATGCAGGCTAAAGCCCTAGAAGGGCACCCTAATTTAGCGATTGCAAATCAAGCAGAAGCCTTGCTACTGGCCTACACATAAAGAGCTTTCTATTAGCTGATGTATATTAAGGTGAAAAGCTCCTGAGCCGCAAAATGTCTAACAGACTCTCTGTCAGTTTCTATCGAAAATATCTTGCAAGCATTGCTCAATACGTGTAGAGTTTGGGCGTAAATTACGCTTCTAGAACAAGTTGTGGAAAGCTTGTTCAAAACAAGAGGAAATGCATGCTAACGCAAGACTTAGAACAATGTTGGATAGAATTTCTCGCTTTCGTAAAAAAAAGCTGTAGCAACGCTGAGTACCAAAACTGGCTAGCCCCTATCAATGTTTTAGAAATCACAACCGAATCAATCACCTTAGAAGTTCCAAACGTCTTTGTCAGAGAGTATCTTTTAGATAACTATAAAAGAGAACTCGCTCACTTTCTCCCTACAAGAGAAAACCAAGAACCAGCAATAGATTTTGTGATCGCAGAAGCAAAACCTGCCACTATTGAAGCTGCTGTTGTAAAAGATGAACCGATTGCCGCTCCAGCGATCATTGACCTCAAACTCAATAGATCCTACACCTTTGACCACTTCATCGAGGGACCTTCTAACCAATTTGTTAAATCAGCAGCTCTAGGAGTTGCTTCTCGCCCGGGAAAATCCTACAACCCCCTATTCATTCATGGCGGCGTAGGACTTGGCAAAACCCACCTTCTACATAGTATTGGACATTATATCTCTGATAAACACAAAAAACTAAAAGTCCAGTGCATCACAACCGAAGGATTTATCAACGATTTAGTCGAAAGCTTGAGAAGCAAGTCTGTCGATCAGATGAAAAAATTCTATCGCTCTCTTGATGTTCTACTTGTCGACGATATCCAATTTTTACAAAGCCGACTCAACTTCGAAGAAGAGTTCTGCAATACTTTTGAATCGTTAATCAATCAAAATAAACAGATCGTCATTACAAGTGATAAGCCTCCAAGCCAGCTCAAGCTATCTGAAAGACTCATTGCTCGTATGGAATGGGGTCTTGTTGCAAATATCGGTATACCGGATTTAGAAACGCGTGTTGCCATCTTGCAATACAAAGCAGAGCTAAAAGGATTAAAAATACCAAGTCAGGTTGCATTCTTCATAGCTGAGCATATTTTCAATAACGTCCGCCAGCTCGAAGGTGCTATCAATCGCCTAAGCGCTTACTCTGGACTTATGGGATTCGATATCACTCAAGAAATTGCTGAAAATACACTCGGCGAAATGCTCCAATATGTACCTCATAAAAAAGTAACAGTGGATAGCATCCTTAAAAGCGTCTCTTCTATGTTCAATGTACGCGTAAGTGATCTTCGCGGGACATCAAGACAAAAAGAAGTAGCTTTCCCTCGCCAAGTAGCTATGTATCTAGCAAAAGAGTTGATCAATGATTCTCTCATGAAACTCGCTTCTGCATTCGGTGGCAAAACCCACTCTACCCTTCTCCATTCATGGAACAAGATCCGTAAGCAAATCGAAAGTGATGAAACCTTACGTCGTCAAATCCAAATGACAAAACAAAATCTAGAAGCCTAATCAACTAGCGGATGGAAAACCTCTTGGGTTTTCCATTTTTTTAGATATCTAAACTCTTTCACCTCTAAATTCTCATCATTTGTAAATAGTCTCAATCATCTTCGAATGTTGCTGACGATCGAATCGATGCTATGCGCTTTTTCAACTGATTCTATCATGATCAATATCACCGATTTTCGTTAGATTTTCGGCTTGTCAAGACTGGTATTTCAACCCGCCCGTCTAGCAATGTCCGAAATCCTGAGAGCAAAAAGTGATAGGTAATGGGAGAGTAGGAGTGATAACGAAGCGCATGCAAGAGGCTTTTAAGGAACTGATAGCAACACTTAAGTAAAAAATTGGGGAGAATCTGGGGAATAAAAAAGGCTTCTAGATTAACTAGAAGCCATGAATAAAAGATCTGGTGACGCCCTACTCTTTCA
>VGMA01000138.1 GCA_016866575.1 Chlamydiota bacterium | reverse complement strand
TGAAGAGAAGATGAGCGCTATCGACATCCAAGATGAAGGCAAAGTAATAAAGATCTATTTTAAACCGCAAATTGATAGAACGCTCTTTTACAGCCTGATGAAAAATAGTCCTATTGTTGGATGCCGGGGCAATCAATCTTTTATTGAGGCCCTTTCCTTGCAAAAGCCTTTATTTTATGACCCTGTAAAACACAATCTCTCTTTTTTGTATGATCTCATCGCTGTAATACGAGATCGTATGCCAGAACTATTTCCCCTATTTTCCTTATTTGTGGAATCTTTAGATGAAGATATAGAAGCCTGGCAAATATTAGGAAAAAAAATTGCTTTTTCCATGCGAGATACGTTTTCTCTTTTCGAGTTATTAAAAAGAGAATATTGTTTTAACCCAGTGTTAGAAGCAGTGATTAAAAGAGCTGCTTTTATCAAAAAACATAAAGAGCATCTTGCTTGGGAAACTGAGGCAATTCAAAAAATTCTGGGTAATACCCTTTCGTTTCCCTCTTTCTATTCTGCTCTGAAAGGTAAACTTGATGGACGAGCTGACAGCAACAGTTGAAAAAATTATTTATAAAAACGAAGAGACTGGTTTTACAGTAGCCTCGGTAAGCAACTCTAAATTGAAAGAGCCTGTCTCTGTTGTTGGCACCTTTACCTCGCTACATCCTGGTGAAGTCGTAAACTGCAAAGGTAAATGGGATCAGCACAATAAATATGGCAGACAGTTCACTGTTGAAGGTTATACGCTATCGAGTCCAACAGATGCTAAAGGGATCCAAAAATACCTTGAGTCTGGGATGATTCGCGGCATTGGAAAAACCTATGCCAAAAGAATTGTCGATGCCTTTGGCGCTCAGACTTTGCAAGTTATTGAAAATGATCCGGACAGGCTAGCTGACGTAGAAGGTATTGGTGATAAGCGGGCTGCGAAAATCCAAAAGAGTTTTCACGAACAAAAAAGTATCCGGCATGTGATGCTCTTTTTGAAAGCGCACGATGTAGGAACAGCTCTTGCTCAAAAAATTTACCGTCGTTATGGGGAAGAGAGCGTCCAGATCCTACAAAAAGATCCTTATTTGATGGCTAAAGATCTCTTTGGGGTCGGTTTTAAGACTGCCGATAGAATCGCAGAGCAAATCGGGTTTAGTAAAGATACTCCAATGCGTATAGTCGCAGGCCTTGAGTATGTGCTTAAAGAGCTCTCTGAAGATGGCAACGTATGTTATCCTGAGCCGTCATTGATCGATAAAGCAAGTGAAATACTAGAAGTTGATAGAGCTCTTATCCATAAAGGGCTTATCACATTAGAAGCTGAAGAGCGCGTTGTTCGAAAAGAGCTTATCCGAGATGGAGAACCGGTTTTATTTGTTTATCTAAAAATGCTTTATCTCGCTGAGCAAGGAATTACTAGAGAGCTCATGAGATTGCAAAATACCCCTTGCAAAATACGATCTGTGCAAGAAGAAAAAGCGGTAGAGTGGATCCAAGAAAAGCTCCGCTTGAAACTTGCTAGAGAGCAGCAAAAAGCCGTTGTAAAGAGCTTAAGTGCTATATTGCATATCATCACAGGCGGTCCTGGTACCGGAAAAAGCACCATTACGAAGGCTCTATTAGGGATTCACGATAAGCTTACGCAAAAAATTCTACTAGCTGCGCCTACAGGAAGAGCTGCTAAGCGCCTCTCAGAAATCACCAAGAAAAAAGCTTTTACTATCCACTCTTTGCTAGAATTTGATTTTACTAACGGCGGCTTTAAAAAAGGGCGTGACAATCCGATTGTTGCAGATCTCATTATCATCGATGAAGCAAGTATGATTGATACTTGGCTTATGTACAGCTTGCTTAGGGCAATTCCTACAGGCTGCCGGGTGATCATCATCGGCGATGTGGATCAGCTTCCAAGTGTAGGTCCCGGTAATGTCTTAAAAGATCTAATTAATTCGCAAAGAATTCCAACCACTCGCCTGTACCAAATTTTTAGACAAGGTCCAGGCTCTCGCATTGTCCATAACGCGCACCAGATCAATAAAGGTTTATTCCCTGAGCTTCCGCCGTTATCAGAAACTAGCGATTTTTATTTTATAGAAGAAGAGTCTCCAGAGCAAATAGCTCATACCATCGTCTCTTTGCACAAGACAAGAGTTCCAAAAATGGGTCCCTTTCACCCTCTTGATGAAATCCAGGTGCTAGCACCTATGAAAAAAGGGATGATCGGAATTGATCAGCTCAATACGATGCTGCAAAACGCTCTCAATCCCTCAGTAGAGCGTCTTACAAGGATGGGCCGCTCATTTGCTGTAGGAGACAAAGTAATGCAAATTCGCAACAATTACAACAAGCTTGTCTTCAACGGTGACATAGGAAGAATCAGTCTTATCGATGAAGATGAAGAGATGATCGAAGTGGAGTTTGATCAAAAAGTTGTCGCTTATGAAGCGGCAGAGATTGATGAGCTTGTTCTAGCTTACGCGGTTTCGATTCATAAATATCAAGGTAGTGAATGCCCTGCTGTGATTCTTCCAATCCATACAAGCCATTTTAAGCTCCTCTATAAAAACCTTCTATATACAGGCATTACGAGAGGCAAAAAACTTGTTATCGTGATAGGTACGAAAAAAGCGATAGCAATGGCAATTCATAACCAAGAAATTCAACTTCGCTACTCAGGATTAGAGCAGCTTGTACGCGAATCTCTTCAGTTGATAGAAGCATCTTAAAAGCTTCCATCAACTCCTAAAATAAAGCCGTTAGTTAGCGCATGCTGTGACCACTGCCCTTCGAATTGGACATAGCCATTTACACAATTTGCAACATTTTTGCTGATGGTAAGTGCATAATCAATACTAGTCTTATCAATTTTATTGCCACAAACACAAAAGCTTTCTCCAAAATCGTAAAATTGACCTTTTGTTGAATTTTTCGAACTTGTATACATTTGATCCCAAGCTAGATCCAAAGATCCGTCAAAAAAATCGACGATATTGCAAACAGATGCATGAAGCCCAAGTCTTGAACTAGCGCTTGTCCAATCAAAACGGCGAAGCTTTAAGCCAAACTGATCTTGATGGTTTTCGTGGATCGGGTCTCTATAATTGTAGGCAACCTGTGCGCCTAAAAATGGTTGAATCAAGCAATAGCTGACGTTAAAATCATAAC
>VGMA01000137.1 GCA_016866575.1 Chlamydiota bacterium | reverse complement strand
TCAGCACCTTGACGTCCTTTCACAATATCGAGATTGAGCTTTTTTGCCCATACATCAAGTTGCTCAATGGCTCCAGCTCTAAATGTATCTGCTGCTGCTACAAGAACTTTTTTTCCAAGTTTTTGATAGTGATTGGCAAGTTTGGCTGTTGTTGTGGTTTTGCCTGCCCCGTTTACTCCGATCATCAATATGACATGGGGGGAATTGGTGCTTTCTACGCTTGTGATCGGCGGAGCTTGAAGTATCTCTAAAGCTTTTTTCTTTAAAGAGTTAGAAATATCTTTTTCGTCGATGCTATCGATAAGTTCTTGAACGACAGTAGAGCCAAGGTCAGCTTCATACAAAGTCTGTTCAAGCTCTTCTTTTCTTTCGGCGGTTAGCTCGCCAGGAAAAAAAATGCGTTTAATTTTTTGATAGCGAGTCTTTAAAAAATCGAACATAATGAGTACTAGATTTTCGGTTGAAGCTTAATGAAAGTCTAGCACATAACTATAATAAAGGAAACAAGGCATCAGGAACTAAAAATGGATATACACGAATTTCAGGCTAAGCATCTCTTTGAGGCTTATGGTATTTCAGTGCCCCCATATAGGATCGTTTCTTGTGAAAACGATGTCGATGAAGCACTCGATGAGCTAGCAATTTCTACTGCTGTAGTGAAAGTTCAGGTCCACGCCGGGGGTAGAGGCAAGGCCGGAGGGGTAAAAATTGGCAAGACAAGACAAGAGATTAAAGCTTTGGTCGCCAAAATGATAGGGATGAAAATTGTCAATAATCAAACTGGACCTCAAGGGGTTACGGCAAACCAGATCATGATTGCAGAGCTTACCGACATCGCCAAAGAATATTATATGGGGATTGTGATCGACCGCGCTAAAGCTCAAATTGTCATGATGGTTTCTCCTGAAGGGGGTATGGACATTGAAGAAGTTGCTGAAAAACACCCTGAAAAAATTTTTAAAATCGCTATTTCTTTAGATGGAAAGATTGCGGATGGGGATCTTGAAAGGCTTGCATCTTTTATGAAATGGGAAGATCAAGTCAAAGAGCAAGGGATCGATATTGCTAAAAAGCTTGCTTTGCTTTTTGTGGAAAAAGATGGAAGCATGCTTGAAATCAATCCTTTGGTAGAAACCCCAGACGGAGATATCGTGGCGCTGGATGCTAAATTTTCTGTGGATGATAACGCACTATTTCGCCAAAAAGAGATCGCTGCTATGTATGACCCTACGCAAAAACCTACAGCAGAGGTGATTGCGCATGATCTTGATTTAGCTTATATCGCGCTAGACGGAACAGTAGGATGCATGGTCAATGGAGCAGGCCTTGCGATGGCCACTATGGATATTATCCAACATTTTGGTAAAGACAAAGGGGTTTGGCCGGCAAACTTTCTCGATGTTGGTGGAGGTGCTGATAAAGAAAAAGTGGCAAAAAGTTTCAAAATCATTTTATCTGACCCTCAAGTAAAAGCTATTTTGGTCAATATTTTTGGCGGTATCATGAAATGTGACGTGATTGCTGAGGGAATCATCGCAGCGGTCAAAGAGCAAAATATCCATGTTCCTTTAGTTGTTCGGCTAGAAGGGACTAATGTCGATAAAGGTAAGAAATTATTAGAAACGTCGGGTCTAAAGATCATCACAGCAACAGATCTTTCTGACGCAGCAAAAAAGGTGGTGGCTTGTGGCAATACTCATTAATAAAAAAACTCGCATCATTACACAAGGAATTACAGGAAACCACGGCTCATACCATACAGAGCAGTCCATTGCATACGGCTCACATTTTGTTGGCGGTGTGACGCCAGGCAAAGGGGGGCAAACCTGGGGAGAGGGTCTTCCTGTCTACAATACTGTAAAGGAAGCTAAAGAGGCGCTCCATCCTGATGCAACCATGATTTTTGTTCCTCCTCCTTATGCCGCTAATGCCATATTAGAAGCAGAAGCCGCTGGAATCGGGCTGATTGTATGCATCACAGAAGGCATACCTGTACTTGATATGCTGAGAGTAAAAAAAGTAATGGAGAAAAGCAAGACAAGTAGGCTGATTGGCCCTAATTGTCCCGGAATTATCACTCCTGGTGAATGCAAGATTGGCATTATGCCCGGCTACATTCATAAAAAGGGGAAAATCGGTATTGTTTCTCGCTCTGGTACTTTAACATATGAAGCAGTCTGGCAAACGACACAGCTTGGTTTAGGCCAGTCCACTTGTGTTGGAATCGGAGGAGACCCTTGCAATGGAACAAACTTTATCGATGTGATTTCTCTTTTTGAGAAAGATCCTGAGACTGAAGGGATTTTAATGATTGGGGAAATCGGCGGTACTGCAGAAGAAGAAGCAGCTGCATGGATTGAAAAGCATGGAACAAAACCTGTTGCGGCCTTTATTGCAGGAGCTACAGCTCCAGCTGGTAGAAGAATGGGGCACGCTGGTGCGATCATTTCCGGAGGTAAAGGAAGCGCACAAGATAAAGTAGATGCTTTAGAAAAAGCAGGTGTTCACATTGCAAAAACCCCAGCAGATATGGGTATTACAATGAGGGATGCACTCAAATGAATTTACGCATATCCCCGTTTTTCTTTTTGACCGCCATGATCATAGGGTATATAAATTCTCGGACACCGATAGGCACCTTTTTATGGACTTTTGTGATTTTTGTGTCGGTTCTTTTTCACGAATTCGGGCATGCGTTCATGGGCTTTATTTTTGGCCAAAAGCCGAGAATAGAGCTCACTGCATTTGGTGGACTGACCTATCCTGACGGACCTAAACTTAGTCTTTGGAAAGAGTTTTTGGTCATTTTGGCCGGTCCTTTATTTGGTTTTTCTTTATTTGTCGCATCTTACTACTTACTGATGCTACCTATTTCTAATCCTTATTTGATCTACATTCTTCAAGCTCTGAAATTGATCAATTTTTTCTGGACGTTGATCAATTTATTGCCGGTCCTGCCTTTAGATGGAGGACAATTGGTTCGAGTGATTTTGCAAGGGTTTTTTGGCATTAAAGCATGGCGTTATACTTACTTGGTTTCCACTGTTTTAGCTTTAATATTGGCTCTTGGTTTTTTTGCTCTAGGGGCATATTTCGTAGGAGCAATTTTCTTTTTATTTGCTTATCAAGGATTTGATGCTTTTAAAAATGCAAGAAACATGACAGAAGCTGACA
>VGMA01000136.1 GCA_016866575.1 Chlamydiota bacterium | reverse complement strand
TAAAGATTTAGTCCAAGTTCTGTTAAATCATCTTCTATAGAAAAGCTATCTAAATAATAGCGTGTTTTTTCTACCCTTAGCTCGTAATTTTGAAGATCATAGCGATACATTTTTTGTCCGGCTGCAGGAACTTCAACTTCTCCATACATCAAATCCTCAGACGCGCTCATGAGGAAAACATCCTCTTTTTTGTCCCAAATCGCGTAGTGCATTTTTCGGCAAAGTGCATAATCAGGAAAAAAACCAGATACATGCTGCTCAAAAATCTCTAAAATTTCTTTATCAATAGGAAGTGGGCTTTTGTTTAAATCATAAAAAATCTTTGACCCTAGAGTTGTATCTGGATGCAAAACGCAAGAAAGCAGCTTTTCTCTTATCTCTTTTGAAATCATAAAAGTCTTGAAATGAGGCTCTATTTGATTCAAAATCTCTTCTTTAGAAAGGGTAATTGCCGATATTTTAGAGGTGTTGGAGTAGACAATTAGCTCACCTGTTTGCAAAAATTTGGCAAAAGCCTCTTGTCCTATACGTGATGCACTGGATGAAACTACGCTCATGTTCCCTCGATTTTTTTAAAAATATATCATTAAAGCCCAAGGAGTTTAGCTCATCTATACCTTAAAGTCAAAGACCGCTTTTCTTTTTCGCCTCTTCAGACGGCCTATCTATTAAAAAAAATCGCATCATCTCTACCCCTACATGATAATTTTTGAGCCGGTCATGAATTACTACATGATCTTGATCGATCCTTTCTTCTTCGCCGTATCTTAAGTGATTTTGAGTTGAAATAAGCTGCACCTGAGTTTCATTGTCATAAATGGCATGAAAGGTTTCTTTTTCGATTTTTTTATTCGGAAAACGGCTTCTAATCATTGAAAAAAACATCGCTAAAACCTTTTCATCAATAGCGCAGGGCTGTCCGTTTTGTTCATAAAAAACGTGAGATCCTACATCATCTATAGGGAAAAGAACACACTCTAGACATTTTTTTCTAAGTTCTTTAGTAATGACAAATAGATTAGAACCAGCTTCTACATACCTCTGAATTTCTTCTTCTGTCAAAATTTTGGCAGACATTTTTTCCGTATTAGCAAAAATAAATAACTCCCCTTCAGAAAGCAATCTTTGATACGCTTTTTCTGCTGTCTCTATAGCAGCTTCACTTCTTATCATATCTTTCCTTTAAAATTGGTTTACGCCTTGGAATAACTTATCGAAAAAACACTTAAATCATGTTTAATACTATTTAATAAATAAAAAATACTTTCAATCATAAAAATTGCAAATATTAAACAAGCCATGTTAGAATCTACCAGAGCAAAATTACTGATGTCCTGATTTTAACTTATTCAACGCTATAATTTTGTTCTTTTAAAAAAGAAGATTACAAAAGGTTTGCCAATTAAAAATTGCATTACCTTTACTAAATTTTTTAGTCTTCTAAATCATTCAACGAGCGCTGTTTTGAAAGTTTTGGATGGCAAACGGCTAATTTATAAAATAGAAGAATTAACGAAACCTATTGTAAATAGATTAAAATAAAAATTAAAAAAGAGAGAAAACTATGCAAGGCACAAATTTTTCACAAAGAGCTACTATCCCATCTTTACATATTCAGCCTAGTATCTTAGAAGCGTATGAATGGGGACAAACTCAAAGAATACATCAGTACCCTGATTTTTATTCAGGTCGTCAATTAGCTGAGACTAATGTAGAAAATGATGAAGCAATGAGCGATGTCACCATGGAAAAAAATTGCTGGGAGAGCTTTGTAGAAGGTTTTAAAGCTTTTTTTGCAGCAATTTTTGCTTGTATTTGCTGCTGTTGCTACCCTAAAGAACAATCTGAAATCGAATCAGCTATTGAGTTTCTAAAAGATCGCACACACACAATGTCTGAAGTGACTAATAGACTCTATGATTTGTTTTGGTATATCAATAATAACATTGATGATTTAACAGACGAAGAAGTAAGGCAAGCAAACGATATAATTATAACTACCTTGAACGACCGCTGTCAAAATTTTGAAAATCAAGATATACAAGAAATTTATAATAAACAACAAGAAATAGGCCGAACTCTTGATATCAATGGCGAGCCTTATCATAGGCCAATGAGAGCTAAAGAGCTAAAGATCTTACCAAGCGACATGTCAGTTCATGATCTAGTTACAGAGCTTATTTTTACCGAATTTTCAGTTAGACGCTGGGATCCTACTCGACAAAGTGTAGCTAATTATATTGAGGATAACCCAAAAAAAGCGCCTGTGCAAGAAGCAATATCTTATGTGTTAAATTCCTATAGAGCGCACAACTACTCTCACTACAATGATATAAGAAGGATTTTACGAGATGATATCCATTTATACGATAATTCTTACCAAGAAGACTTGGCCAACATGCAAAAAGCTAATGAAATCTTGTAAATGCTTTTGAGATGGTCTATCTACGTAGGGATTAAGAGTTCTTAATCCCTACGATTTTTTCAAATTAAACATTTCCATAAATTGCATCATTTTTAATTAAAAATTACGAGATGACAAATATAATAGTTTTAGATTAAAATATGGATCAATTATTGAAATCAAAAAGAGTTAAAAAATAATGATTGGATCAGATCTTTCTCATCATCTACCTAGTATCTTAGAAGCGTATGAATGGGGACAGACAATAAGATTGAGTGCATACCCTGATTTTTATTCTAATTTTTTAGAAACAAATGACGCAATAATTAGACCTGCGAACGAAAAAAGCTGCTGGGAGAGTTTTATAGAAGGTTTTCAAGCTTTTTTTGCGGCGATTTTTGCTTGCTTATGCTGCGATTATCGAACTGAGCTAGAACGCACTCAAGATTTTCTTTTAGATCGTACACATACAATGTCCGCAGTAATTCAAAAACTTTGCGATCTATCAGCATACATTAACACAAACATAAACAAACTTCCAATAGAAGAGGTCGCTTCAGCAAATGCCTTAATCATCAATACGTTGGAAAGCCGCTGCCGGCATTACGAAGCTCATGACAAAGATGAAATCCATCTAGCGCTCGCTACTTCTTTAGATATTGACGCTCTAGCTTGTAATGAGCACCTGAACGTGAGAGAGCCTAAAATTATCCCTCAAAGCTTGACAGTTCAAAGTACTCTTGAACAGCTTGTGCTTAAAGACTTAAGATTAAGAAGACACTC
>VGMA01000135.1 GCA_016866575.1 Chlamydiota bacterium | reverse complement strand
AAGCGTTTCTCGTATCATTTCAACGCTAACTTGAAAATGTGGGTAAACTCGAATATCAGACATATCCTTTGTTTACCATCCTGGGTCATTATAATCTATAATAAATAATAGAGGATGTCTATTAATCGAGGATAAAATTTTCAAAAAAAGAGAAAAAGAAACTTGATTTTTCTCACTAACTCTTAATCTAGTATTAAGAGTTAGTGAAAATCATATGCGTGGATCAAAAGCGTGTAAAATTTATTGCGGCAAATAAACTGCTATATAGGCCATTCTTAAAAATTGACGCTTGTTATTTACAAGAGGCTTAAATAGCGTTTCTACAGCTTTCATACTCAAGCTGTATTTGGAATTCTTGATGTTTTCTACAACTCCATCTAGGCCAGATTTATTGTACACTTGACGAAGATCATCAGGTATTTTTTTTGCCTGATTGTATACTCGTATGTATTTTTCTAGTACATCAATAGGATTAATACGAGCTTCTTGAATGAGATTTTGCAGAATAATTTTTTGATTTACTTTTAGTGTCTTTGATTTTAGTGCAGATTTTAATGCATCCCAAGCGTCTGGTTGATTAGTTATAAAGGTCAAAGCGTCTTTTAAAACTGCATCATCTTCTTTTTTTTCTGCAGCTGAAGAAAGGATAGAATCTTGTATAAGCTTTGGGCTTGAAATCTTTTTTGCATTAAAAGGCTCTAAGGCTCTTTCTAGGGACACTTTTTCTACTGGCTCTTCGCTAAAAACAACGTCTGGTCTAAGTTTATAGAGATAATATGTACTGTTATTTTCATCGTTTAGCCGATCTTCTGCTGTAGGTACAGAGATTGGTAAATGATGGGCTAGTAAAGAAGCAGCTTCCTCAATATTTGCTGCTTTGATAACAGCGTATGGAGAACCTCCCCATCCATTTTTAGCATAACGAATTCCGTGTGAATCTGCGATCATCACGGTTTTATCAATATTCATGGAAATAGAAAAAAAGAAGCTGTGGATAAGTAAAATTGCACCGATAGCTGAGCCTGATTTATCCACTTCTGAAGACATTTGCTCTAATAATGCTGCATAATGCTCTTCGGGGTAGATTAAATCTGGATTGACCGCAATCGAATTTTCTCTGATTTTGATCATTGAACGATCAGCTATAATGCTGGCCCCTTCATTAAAATTAAGAAAGTATCCGTCGGGCTTTCTTAAGGTGATGGAATCTAAAATTACACCCTGTAATGCATCGTATATTGCTCCAAGGTTGCGCTCTTCTAAACTATGGGTGTCTGATTCTAATTCTGTTTTTAAGTCATTGATTATTTTTTGTGCATCGAAGGGTAAATTGTAATTCTCAAAAGTCCTAAAGGCAGCTTCCAAGCCGCCAATAATAAAATCAATAATTAGTTCTTTGGCGCTAATTTGTCTCGTTGATGCTACATCAGCTGCAGATAATCTGTCTATTTGGTTTTCAGCTCGGGCATTGTTAAGGTCAGGATAGCGCTCATAAATTCGATTCTTACCCCCTTGGATAAACGCCGGTTTCAAAAATTCGCTAGAGTTAGATTCTGTTTCTTGATTCAGAGAATTTAATCCCTCGAGGTAGTAACTTCTTCCTTTTAAAAGAACCGATTCAAAGGTTCGGGGTTGATCAAAAAAATGATCGGGATTGAATAGCAATCTTTCTAAGCAGGCAGTTGCTATGCCAGCGCAAGAAGCTTTAGTAACGCCATTTTGAAAATTGTATTGATTATGGCTGTAAAGTGCTATTCTTGCATGACGTTTTGAGCTAGAAAAAAGATGATTTCTGTTTACTTCGATATAATTTTTATAAGTACTCGCGCAATCACCGTTTTTCTTTTTTATTGATTGCCATATCTCTGTATGTCTTCTCGGTATAGTTAAGCTGCCACTTTGCAACTTTGCAAAAAAATCGCTAAATTTTTGATAGAAAATAGGGTAGGTTTGTAAATAATTTTCTTTTTCTAGAGTTGACTGCAGCTTTTGTAGTTCTCCTTCTAAATCGCTTAAAATATTAGCTATACTCAAATCTTGTTCAATTTGTTCTTTTTCAATAGGCACTAAGCTGTCTTGAATACCCAAAACGTCTGCAGCTTCTTGGTATGTTTTGTAGCTTTCCAGCTTTATTCTATCTGGATTTGATGATAGATTTGAAAATTCCCTATTTTTTTGCATAATTTCTGCATAATAGAGTTTTGCAAAAGTTTTCTTACATAAAGCAGCTTCTAGAGCTTCAGCTTGTTTTTTTAGTAATTTTATAGAAGGAAGATCTAAAGTGCTTTGCAGCGTTATTTTATGATAAAGGGTGAGGATTTTGTGAACGAGGCATCCCATTTCTAAGAATGAGGGCTTGTGGTGTTTTGTCTCATTCCATGCAGTGAGAAGCGTTTTGACCTCTTTATTGACCCAATCAATATGATTTAATTCTATTTTCTCTATTTGCTCGTTAAGAAATAAGGAGATTTCTTGACGGTCATTAGAATTTGTATTTTGAGTGGCTGTAATCATAAAACTTTGCTTTTTTAATAATTTCTTAATTATTTTAGCAAAAAATAGGATAAAGGGAAATTTAACTTCTTTTTTGAAAAGAAGAGCTTTTATTTATAATCAAAAGACGGGGAGATTTTGGCTTATTGAGCTGCGTATGGTAGCAGATTTCATATTGGTTTGGGGGTAGGCTTTTAGCAAATTCTACCACAGCTATTTCTTCATCATAGCCCTCGCTGTGTCCAGGATAGCACATAATACTTACCATTCCACCTTCTATAAGAAGAGCTAACGCTTTTTTTATACTTTCTATGGTTGAAGAGTGTAAAGTTTTTATTTTTTTGTCACTTCCTGGTAGATATCCCAGGTTATAGATGATCAATTTGATAGGAATTTGGTAGCTTTCTTCAGGAAAATTTTCGTGCGACATCTGAAAATAAGAGACCTTAGAGGCGATTTCCTTAGAAAAATGTTCATCTAAACGTTTTTTTGTAGCTTCAATAGCTTGGCTTTGGATATCTAGTGCTAATATTTTCTTTAACCCAAGAGATAGAAGGAAATACGTATCAAATCCATTGCCGCAGGTAGCGTCAATGGCGCAATCTTCAGGGCCAAGAAGCTGTTTCCAATAAGAATGAGCGAGTTCAATAAACATAACGCTTGCTAACTATTCATGTTCTAGCATATAGTTTTTTTTGTTTTTCCGCTCGGGTTATTAGCTCAGTTGGTTAGAGCGCCACCTTGACATGGTGGAGGTCAGCGGTTCGAGTCAGCTATGACC
>VGMA01000134.1 GCA_016866575.1 Chlamydiota bacterium | reverse complement strand
AATTATTTCCACTTTTGTTATGCTCATAAGACTCCTGATTGTTACGCTGATCTATCCGCATAAGAAGATCGAAAAACCGAAAAAGGGACTCTGAAGGATCTTCAGGAGGCCTCTCAAACGAAATTGATCTTTTACACTTCTGCTTTTTCATACCTCTATTGTCGTTTATCTTTTTGCGAGAAACAAATTTTGGGAACAAATGGGAAAATTCCCAAAATAGGTAGGGGTTTTTTGGAAAATCCTAGGGAAAAATCGTCAAAAAGAAGTAATTTTCTTTTACAGAAAAATCTCTATACTTAACATCTTTAGTAGAGACGTAAAAAAGTTGTAAGATCATGCACAACGAACCTCAAAAGCTACCTCCTCTTCTCGGCCCATTATCATGCTTTTTAAAAGAGGCGTTGCAAGAAACGGATCTGTCTAGCTTCTTTCATATTGTCTGCGAAGCTATAATGCCTTTTATTTCACAAAATTCTCTTCTAGAACCGATTAGAAAAGAATTTGAGACTCAAAGACAAGAGCATTTAGACCTAATATCTCGGCTAGAAAAAGCCACAAAACGCCAAGTACACGATTCATACAAAAAGCTTGTCGCTTGCCTAAAAGGCAGTGAAATTGTGAAGGGAGAATATTTCTCGAAATGTCTATCCAAAATTGACGGGTTAGTGAATAACGCTACCGAGGAGCGATATTATACTCCAAATGAGTATGAAATCGCCTATGAATACATGAAAGATCTTTGTTGTGAGGTAGTCGAAAAGAGCTATGGCCATCTAATTCAAGAGTTCGTAGATATCGCCCACAAAAACAAACATATAGAAAATCTGGTAGATACTAGGCGTCGTAATCAATTAGGTCTCTTGAAAGATCAGGATATGGCGTCATTCACTCATATTCAAAACCCCTACGTAGAACGAGTAAAGTTCGCACCTGCTCTGAGAAAGCTTCAAGATGAGAGATTTCTGTTATCTGATCTGGAGTCAGAGATCCCTTGGGTTGTATACAATCATCTTTGCACAGCCTATTGGTCGTGGAGCACTTCTAAATCCTACTTCACGGATAAATCCCTGAGGTATGAGACCCCTTTAAACAGAGCAAGATCTATGCTATGGCTGGAACAGCACTCTTGTTGGTGCGAAATGCAAGCGATAAAAAAAAGAAAACATTCGGAAATTGGGGGGAACCTGTTCTCTATAAATCGCTATAAAAAGCATTTGTCGATATTGGAAACCAAGATAACCCTTGCGCTATCAAGACATGCTCCTGAATTATATCAAAAACAAGATAAGAATGAGGTGCCCTATCGGTACCGTTTGTGCCTTGATTATACGGAGCTTTGGTTCGCAATTGAATGGGAGAAAGGAAGGAAACCTGATTGCTACTTGATTGCCAAGCCTAACCATTCTTCATCTACGTATGAATTCTTTAAGCTAATTTCAAAAGCCGAAGCTGGAGAGATGATAAATGCTCCTGATAGAACTATAGCCGATTTGATAAAGCGTTCAAATCTTAGCGGCGAAATTAGAAAGATCTTTTTTTGCAAATCTTCTACATATGAGGTTAAATTTAACGGGCTGAATATTCTAGGAGAAGCCAAAGATCAAGTTAACGTAACCCTGCTTGTAAAAGAAGTCAGTAAACTTCACCAGGGTTACCGCTCACCAGAACCACCTGCTTTTCTATTATCAAAGCCCGCCGTAAAGTCGACTTCCTAGTATTTCGGCAGCTTCTCCGTAACCGGGGAAAACAAAAAAACTATACCTTCAAAATCCCACCCCAAAAAAAACTAATTAGGGCAAACGGTTACGCTTTTGTCTCGTAAAAAAAGCCGAATAAGTAATTAAGTCATTAAGTAATTAATTAATGGCTTCGCCTCCCCCGCTTTTATGCGGGTCGGCTAGCCTTTGAAAGTGGTATGGATTAAGCAATTTGAATAAAAGCGTTCTGGATGAATAGCGCCACACCGTCTACGCTTGAGGCTGACGGATGGGCTAAACCTCGCAATCGATAACAAATAGAAAATAATTCAAAATCACCCTTCATATACTTCTGAGCTAATTTTATGAAATAAATACATGCCTCAACGACTTTTTGGTATATTTTTGATAATTTCTTTTTCGAGAAAATAAAAGGGAGCGCGTTATGAATTATGATTACGATTTTTTGATTAACCCGAGCGTATTAGGAGGTCCTTTAGGTGGTAGTGCTAGATCTCAAGAATATATGCACCGGCAAAGGGAACAAGAATATATGCAGGAAGTTCAAAGGTTTCTAAACGATTATCGCCGAAAATACGGAATGTGAAAAACACATTTTAAAGCCTCTAGGATCGATTATTTTTTAAAAGATGACTCAACACTCAACTAAATTAATAAAAATGATCCTAGGGCATTTAAGAAAGCAATTTTGACGTTTCCCTAATCACCCCAAGCAAGAATCTTTTTTCATCTAAGTTCTCCTTTGAATACATACCGTGTTTTGTCCTTGAAAGCTTTAAACGGGCTAACCCTTCAGGGGTTTTAGGCCCTGTGCTTTTTCCGCCGTGCATCCGGCATCTTCCACCGCGTATACGTCCATTTCGACAGGGTTCGCCATTTCTGGTTTTCGTTTTTGCACCACATCTTGGCTTTTGCATGATCTTTTCCCTTTGTTTGAACACTCTACCCCCCCACCGTTAAAGTTGTTCACTATGGCTTTTTCAGTGATAACGGCGTGGGTAACTGTAACTTTCTGCTCCCCTCCATTTTTTAGCTTTTGAAGGATGGTTACAGTCTCGTTATGGAGCCTCATTAGCTTGAGTGCTTTGTTTGTGTAGTAGTCTGCCTGTGGTATCTGGTCCGATTGTTCGCTCTTTCGCAATATATTCATTGCACAATTGAAGAGGACAGAGGATTGAATCGCTAAACGGGATTCCAAGATATTTTGCGGTTTACAATCGTTTACGCTCTGAGCAATCATATTTAGCGCGTCAGTTCTATCAAGTGTACCAGTAAGCGCATTGGCGCCAGCACTGATCGACAAAATGGCCAATTCTTCGTCTTTAACCCCGAGGACGTTTTTTAGGGCTTCTAGGTACATTGATTTTGTAGAATCTCCATCCCCAGCAATAGCAACACAAGTTTTATCCTCTCCATCCTTGTCAAAATACTTAATTGGGGTATTAGGGATTGATTTAACGATTAATGTAGCCAAATTATCTTCGCTCATGGTGATTCTTATTTGTAATTAAATTAAAGTATTTATAGCACTATGACCACTAAAAAAGAAGTCCTCGA
>VGMA01000133.1 GCA_016866575.1 Chlamydiota bacterium | reverse complement strand
TGAAGAGCTCGATTATGAGCTTTTCCGTATACCCCATTTTTTCTACAATTTCTACGTTTATCAGTACGCAACTGGAATGAGCGCAGCCCATGCGCTGGTAGAAAAGGTTAGAAAAGAAGGGGAGAGCGCCCGCGATAATTATTTAAAGTTTTTATCTTCTGGATGCAGTAAGTATCCTATAGAGCTTTTGAAAATCGCAGGGGTAGACATGGAAAAGCCAGATGCTGTAAGATCGCTAATACGGCATTTTGCATCTCAGCTTGCTACTCTCAAGAAAGAGCTTGCTGAAAAATAATTACCATTGTATGAACTAGACATTGTATGTTACAAAAAACACGCGTTAAAGATAGTTTTGTTGTTCTTAATGAAAAGGGATTGCACACTCGTCCAGCCACAGAGCTAGTCAAGTGCGCATCTTCTTTTAAATCAAATATCACTCTGCATTATCAAGAACTCAGCGTCAATGCCAAGTCCCTACTTGGCATTTTGATGCTAGCTGCTGCCAGGGGAGCAAAAATCCGTATGGAAGCAGAAGGTGAGGATGCAGAAGCTTGCATCAGAGCTTTGTCTGATTTAGCTAAAAATAAGTTCCACATCCACTATTAACTTTCATTAGAATCCTAATCCGACAGAAATACCGGGTAAAACCTGTGTTCTGTCGTTGAAAGGAACCGTAGAGGAAGCTTCCATAAATAAGTGGCTCCATTGCATTCCTACAGCACTTTCTACAGATGCGGTCATGCCAAATTTTTTCGGTTCATTGACTAGACCCACTCCGCCACCTATATAGATTCCTAAAAAACCAGGAAAAGTGGAATAAATGCCGCGAAGATGGAATAAAGGGAAGCTGGCATGCTGTTCTTTAGTGGAAAAATTGCCTGAAAAATCCAGCGAATGTTTTCCATCACGAAAGCGAATGCCACCTCCTATCATAGGATAATTGCCTAGAGTGTGCAAATCGCCATAAACAAAGGTGCTTGCCTCAATAGATTGAATAGATATGTAGGCAAAAACCAAAGAGTAAATAATTTTTTTCATAGCGGTAGTGTTTAAAAAAAAAGAGATTTTGTCAACGAATTAACATGAGAAATATCAAGAGTTATTCTTCTACTTCAGGGGCTTTATCCAATAGATCTTTGGTGCAAAATATTGGTAAATCGTACATGAGAGCAATGGTTAAAGCATCACTTGGTCTTGTATCGATTTCTACGATCTGTTTTGTGTCAAAAGAGCCGCTTTGTTCTAAAAAGAGACGAGAAAAATAGATATTTTCTTTTACATCGTGAAAAAGAATGTGTAGAGGCTTGATGCTAAAGCCTTCAAGGATGGATCTAAGTAAGTCGTAGGTGTCAGGTCTAAGTTTTTCCTCGTGGCTGAGAAAAGATTGTAAATGAAGGCCTACTTTAGGTTCTGTATATATGGCGAAGCGTTTATCTTCTGTACCCAAAAAGAAGAGGGTATAGTGGTCTGATTGGAGTACTTTATTGAAACTGATTTTGATAATCTCATCACTCATAGATCCTCACTGAACCGTCATTCATTGCTACTAATGCCTTTTTGGCTACATGGAAAAACAATCCCGTTTCTACTACGCCCAAAAGGTTTTTGAGCTTATGATGCAATTCGATAGGGTCATCTATACTAGAGGTAAAAGTCAGATCAAATAAATAGTTGCCGTTATCGGTAATATCCATTTTTCCTTCCTTATTTCTTCGTAAAGATCCTTTTAACCCAAGATCTTCAATTCTTCTAATGGTGCTTTTATAGCCAAAAGGGATGATTTCAATAGGCAGAGGGTGGTTTCCTAACTTTTTTGACAGCTTTGTTTCATCTAAAATGACAATCATCCCATTACTGCTTGCATGGCAAACGAGCTTTTCTCTTAGCAAGGCTTTGCCGCCTCCTTTGATCATAAAGAGGTTGGAGTCGATCTCGTCAGCTCCATCAATATACAGATCCAAGGGTGTTTCTAAAGAATCATCTAAATGGATGATTTCTTGGCAGCTAGCGAGCTGTTTCGATTTTTCAGAGGAAAAGGAAGCATAGATCTGCCAATTTTTTTCTTTTAGCTGATTCTTAAGGGCCTCTATAAAGTACGCAACTGTCGAGCCGCTACCTATTCCCAACTTCATTTTATCGTAAATGAAGGTAAGGGCTTTATGAGCGGCGAGTTGTTTAAGATGATCTTGATTCACTATTTCATATTGATCTAGGAGCTATTTTCGTGACAAATATATTTTGATTTGTTTAAACTCATCCGGAATAGGGCGTTTAAAGGAGAATGATATTGAAAAGCAGGCAACCAAGCGAAGTTATTGCTCCAGAAAGCATTAAGACAAAAAGAGCAAGAGCAAAACTTCTCAAGCAACTTACTTCTATAGAAAGTAAAATCAATCAAAAAGCTTTGGAAAAGAAATCTTTAGAGATCCACCGCTGGATAGCTCGTCATGCGCCTACACGTATTGTACTGCATTCGAAAACGATTTCCCTATTTGATGAAAATAAAAATGCCGCACTACTCAGCAAAAAAGTCGAATCTTTCGCCGCTAAACTTCGAGAAGAATCTCAAATCGTATGACACTTCTAAACGCATTGAAAATGAGGGGATTTGTAGAACAAATCACCGACCCCAAATTAGAAGAGCTTTTACAAGAGCCTCTAGCTTTTTACTGGGGAATAGATCCAACCGCCCCATCGCCTCATTTAGGCAACTACGCTGGCTTCATGCTCTTGTCACACTTAGCTAGAGCAGGTCATCGGCCTGTGATCGTGATCGGAGGTGCAACAGCTCTAGTTGGCGATCCATCTGGAAAAGATAAAGAGCGTCCTATACTCTCAAGAGAAGAGGTAAAAGCTAACGGAGCTTCGATAGAAAAAATTTTACGAGCGATTCTTGCTAGATCAGCTCCCCAAGCAGAACCTATCTTTGTTGACAATGCCGACTGGTATCAGGGTATGAACATCCTTAGCTTTCTTCGTGATGTGGGTAAACTATTTCGTCTAGGTCCGATGCTAGCAAAAGAGAGCGTTAGGGCAAGAGTGAACTCTGAAGAAGGGATGAGCTACACAGAATTTAGCTATCAACTTCTTCAAGGATATGATTTTTTTCACTTGGCGCAAGATAAAAAAGTTTCCTTACAAATCGGGGGAAGTGATCAGTGGGGAAATATCACTGCCGGATGCGAATTTGCCAGAAAATCTCAAGGAATCGAGCTTTATGGATTAACATCTCCTCTTTTAACAAGAAGCGACGGCAAAAAATTTGGTAAAAGCGAGCAAGGAGCT
>VGMA01000132.1 GCA_016866575.1 Chlamydiota bacterium | reverse complement strand
ACCAAAAAACGAGGTAAGTAAAAAGCCCACAAGAGCGCCGGGGCCGCCAAGTCTTATAGCAATTGCCGGGCCTACTATGGTAGATATGCCGAGCGTAGTAGACATCGCCGTAAAAAGAGCGCGGTGCGGAGCAATGGTATGGGAAGTTTTTTCATGCTTTCCTGTTAAGGATAACACAAAAGTTTTGAGTAAATTTGGAATGAATCTGAGCTGAACAAATCGCAATTTAATGGATAAATAGATACTTGCTGCTAAAACTACGAGGCAAGCAAAAAACAAGATCGTATCGGTGATAATGGATAGCATATAATTTCCTAAAAATTAAACAAAAGAGTCTACATAAAAAAATATTTCTACGCAAGATTAGCCTTAGAGTGCTCAAAACTACTTGTCTAAGAGAAAGATAGACTATCTCTTAAAGATAAGCCTTAATCACTATTTGCGTCAGCGCTCAAATCGATCAATTGATGATCAGGATTTTGCTTAGCGGCATAAGATTTTTCCCAAGGGGATTGGAATAAAACCATTGTTTTACCGTGCATATCCTTGACCATGGTAGCGTTTGTCGGTTTTTTGAATGTCTCTAGATTCCCGATGATCCATGCACTGCACTGATATGGCAGAAGGTTGAATAATGTTTCAACACCATACTCATCTTCTAATCTAAAGCGCATCACATCGAATTGTAGATTTCCAACGGCTGCATAGATAGGCTCACCTTCATACGCCAGAGGAGTTAGCTTTTGGATAGCTCCCTCTTCGGTTAATTGCTTTACACCTTTATCAAAAGATTTGCGTTTGCTCACATCTTTTGGAATAACACTAGCAAAAATTTCAGGTTGGAATTGAGGAAGCGGTTTGCAATTAAAGCCCCCTTTAATCGAAATGGTGTCTCCTATGAAAAACACGCCTGGATTGATTACACCGATAATATCACCTGCGTAAGCCTCATCGAGGGTAGTACGCTCTTTAGAAACAAGGCTGTGTGGTCGAGAAAGGCGAATATCTCGTTTCAATCTGTGATGTTTTACCACTAGATCTTTTTCAAATTTACCTGAACAGATACGCAAAAAGGCCATGCTATCGCGATGTCTTTTATCCATATTCGCTTGAATCTTAAACACATACGCACTAAAAGGGGTTGTGATAGGATCAATGATTACCTCTTTTTTATCATCACCATCGGCAATTCTTGGGCGAGGGGAAGGGGCTAAGTGGATAAAAGCATCAAAAAATGGCTCTACACCAAAGTTCGTTAAAGCAGAAGCGAAGAAGACAGGTGTGGTGTTTGAAGCGATAAAATCTTGCATGTCAAATGGGTGACCTGCAGTTTCAAGTAGGCTAAGCTCTTCTTTCAATTCATCAGCATCTTCTAAGACATCCAGCGAAGTTTTGTTGATAAGGGCAGGCTCTGCTCCTCCAACACCGACTTTAGTAAAAAGTAGGCACTCTTTATGCACTCGATCATACACGCCTCGGAATTCTTTACCTTTTCCGATAGGCCAGTTGTAGGCAAAGCAGCGGATATTGAGAAGATTTTCGATTTCATCCATCAAATCCAAAGGATCTCTACCCGGCATGTCCATTTTGTTGACAAAAGTTAGGATGGGTATTTTTCTTAATCGGCATACTTCAAAAAGTTTTCGGGTTTGTTTTTCTACCCCTTTTGCGGCATCAATTACCATGATAGCGCAGTCTGCGGCCGTTAAAGTTCTGTAGGTGTCTTCTGAAAAGTCTTCGTGTCCAGGGGTGTCTAAAATATTGATGACAACGTCTTTGTAGGTAAATTGCATCGCAGAAGCGGTAATGGAAATACCACGCTCTTGCTCCATAGCCATCCAATCTGATGTAGCCATTTTTCTGCCCTTGCGGCCTCGTACCATACCGGCGGTATGGATCATGCCTGAATATAGCAGCAATTTTTCGGTTAAGGTAGTCTTTCCGGCATCGGGGTGGCTAATAATAGCAAATGTTCGCCTTCTAGCGATTTCTTCTTGTAAAGTAGTCATAATTGGCGGCCAGCATAGGGTAAAACCCTTTTTGATGCAAGGGTGGTTTTTATTACGGCATCAGCTAAAAAGCAGTTTATTGAGAAGAGCCCTTCCAATGAAGTTTTTCACGTAAGATTGTGAAATAGTCCCTATCAGCAAAAGAAACCATAGAAAGATATTTTGTAGAGGCTTTAATCTTGATAGATTCTCCTGTGTGCAGCGTATAGCGCTCGATCCCATCGATTGTTACATCAACTGGTTTTAAAGGACTTACATATTCAATTGTCAGCGCATCTTTGCCGCTTGTTACTAGAGGGCGGTTTGAGAGTGTATGAGGACATACAGGTGTCAGAGCAAGCACATCTTGAGTTGGTAAAATTAAAGGGCCTCCTGCTGCTAAAGAGTAAGCTGTAGCTCCCGTAGGGGTAGAAACGATGTATCCATCTGTTTTGAAAGTATTGAGCAATCGATCATTGATAAGCACTTTCAATTCGATAAGACTGCGATTTGAGCCTCTATGAATAACTGCGTCATTGATGGTCAAAAAAGATTTGCCGTTGGGTAGTGTAGTTTGTAAAACTAGCCTTTTTTCAATGCTGTAGTTGCCATTGATGAGTTGATTGAGCCTTTCTTCAGTTTGTGCAAAGTGGATATCAGCCAAAAAGCCCAGTTTTCCTAAGTTCACTCCTACAATAGGGGCTTTGCAGAGTTTGATATATTTTCTTGCACATTGCAAGATGGTACCGTCGCCGCCGCAAGTGATAATGAAATTGAGATCTTTTGGAGAAAAATCAGAAGAAATGCCTAATTTATTGGCGATCTCTTCTTCTGCAAAAGGGGTAACACCCTTTTTTTGTAAAATTTTGACAATTTTTTGTGCTACCGGAATTGCTTCCGGTTTTGAATAACTAGGAGCGATCAAAAAATTCATGGATATCCAATTTTTCAAGAATTTGCGGAGCTGTTAACCCGATTTCTTTTAGCAAGTTTTGGTAATCGCCATGTTCAATGAATTTATCAGGAATCCCAAACATTTGTAAACGGACATCTTTAATCTGATTTTTTGCAAAAAAGAAGCTCAATATGCTTCCAAGACCAGAGTTTACTGCGTGTTCTTCGATTGTTACAAAATGGTTGTGATCTTCTAGCAATTGGAAAAAGAGCTCTTCATCAAGAGGTTTTACAAATATAGGATCTACAATCGTTGCATCAATGCCTTTTTGGCTCAGCATTTCAGCTAACTTAAAAGCTAAAGTAGAGAGGTGGCCAAGAGAAACAATTGCAAGCTTAGAGCCTTTTTTTAGAATTTCTCCTTTGCTTAGAGGTCGATAGGTTGGTGTATAGTCTGTCGAATGGTGTGTCGTTTGATTTGGGTAGCGAATCGCAACGGATCTATTGTAGCTA
>VGMA01000131.1 GCA_016866575.1 Chlamydiota bacterium | reverse complement strand
GTTTCAGATGATGGAATCATCCATTATAAAACTTTCAATTTACTTGCTTCTGGAATCAAATAAACTTTTAAAGATTTGGACTTATCGAAAAAAGGTAAAAAAAACCTGAGACAGATTTCTCAGTTTTTTTTATTACGGAAGAAATGGGACGGTCTTCGAACTTTTCCATGGCAGAAATTTGGTAATGTGATGAGAGAATTGTTATATTTTGCTGCTTAGAATTAATACTGCGACTACTTGTGCTGTTGAAGTATTCAAAACAGGTGAACGGTTGGCTGCTTTAGAGTTTTCTCCTGGGAAAAATGATCTATTCCCAATACAACGATATCAAAAATTTACTCTAAGCACGTTTTAATGTCTAACGGCGAAATCATTCTTTACACCACAGAAGATGGCAAAACTTCCATTAAATTAAGAGCCGAAGAGAATACTGTTTGGTTAACCAGAATGGAAATTGCCGAGCTGTTTCAAACAACCCCACAGAACATAACTCTCCATATACAAGGAATTTATGAATAAAATAAAGTTGATATTGACTCAACTAGTAAGAATTGCTTACTAGTTCAAAAAGAAGGCAATAGAAATATCCAGCGAGAGGTAAAGCTTTACAATTTAAGTGTGATTCTTGCAATTGGTTATCGGGTTCGTTCTGCTCGAAGTACACAATTTCGTAAATGGGCAACGGCTCATTTACAAGAATACTTAATTAAAGGCTTTATTTTAGATGATGCCCGGCTTAAAGAATCAGGCAACTGGGATTATTTTGATGAGTTGCTTGAGCGTATTCGTGAAATCCGTAGCTCTGAAAAACGCTTCTATCAAAAAGTAAAAGATATCTATGCAATGGCTGTTGATTATGATGCTAAAAGTGATCAGGCACAGCTTTTCTTCAAAAAAGTCCAAAATAAAATGTTGTGGGCTCTGACTGGGTATACTGCAGCAGAGCTAATTTGCCATCATGCTAATTCTCAATTGCCCAACATGGGTCTTACTAGTTGCAAAGGGAATCGTGTGCGCCAAGGCGATGTAACTATTGCTAAAAATTATCTTTCCGAAGAAGAAATTAGTGAGCTTAACCAGGTTGTCACAATGTATCTAGATTATACTGAGGATCAAGCTAGGCGACGCAAAACAATTACAATGAATGATTAGTTACTTTTCGGACAGCTGTTTTATTTGAAAAATGAATCGAGCAAGCTCATCAAGAAAAATAGCTGTTTTTTCTTGTCCTTTTGATCCTGATCCAACTGTATCAAAACCATATCCCTTTGGAGCTATTGCTCGCACAACTAAGTCTTGGCGATTTGTATATGGTGCATTTGTTATTGCTAAATAGCGTCCGTGAGGTGGTAAAGCTTTAAACCAAGTTTCCACCGTATCATCCGTTGTCGGACGAATTAATCTGTCACTTTTTGAATCTTTTTTCATTGGCGCATTAATAAAATGGACTTCTACTTCTTTACGCATGTCTTCTGGAATTTCGGATTGCTCCCAAATTAATTGGGTCATTTCACTTTCAGTTTTTGGAAACTCTAAAGGCACTGACCATTCCTTTCTTATTTTTAATAAAGAGCCACTATCATCCATAAAAGTACTTTGGTTTTCATGTTGAGCTTCTAAGGGACGTTCACCACTTAAGAAATAGATGTGAGAAAATCTAACTCCTTGTTTCCATTGCTCAATAAGATACTGAAGACGAAGGCGTACTCTAGGCAAAAGTGCTCCGTGCACAATCGCTCCCTGGTATTCCTTGAAATGTGGGGAGGAATCATCTACAAATCCTAATTCATTTAGAAGTGGCTTTATTTTTGGCTTTAATTCTTCAAATCTGTCTGTTTGTTCGTGCCACCGCTCGCCATGACGCAGAAGATTTTTTTGAGCCCAATTATTGATTTGCACGATAGCTTTTTCTGATTTATTTAATGGTTCCATGCCTACAATTTTTAAAAGTTGTAGCAGCTTAACTCTTGGCTGATAATTTTCATCAAAAAGAAGTCTTGAAGAACCAAAGGCAAGAAGTTTTTCTTCCAATCGTTTTACTGTTTGAGAAAAGTTTCTAGCGTCTTGAGATAATCCCATCTTCAGTAAATCCTCATAGCTATTTCGAGCTATTTTTAACGCTGCACCATAATCACCAGACTGCTCATGCTGTTGAATCGCATTTTGACTAGCTTTGACGTATCCTTGCACTTCTGCTACTTGATTGCCGGCATAAAGAGATGCCATACCAAGCAGAGTAATGATAAGCCCCCCTGCAAATACAAAAGGAGCACCAAACGTTGTTGATTGCAATTTTCTTGAGTAACTCATAATACCTACTCCACTAGCTGAAAGCCCTCTCCCCATTGCACAAAAAACATCCGGAGCAAAATTTAATCCATTTCTGTAAAGAAAATCCTTAAAACTACTTGTTTTATGGGCTATCGCATAAGGTGTTTGAGAATATTCATTGCTTATTCTAGAAGGTGTTGCCATGCCTGACTCTTAGTAGATTTTTGATTGGGGTAAGACAAAAACTTTATCAAAAATATCTAAAGCATTTCAATAGAAAAAACCGGCACCTAAAACACGCTTAAATTCCTAGACAACGTATTGCTGTCTTAAGCTTCGCCATTCTTTTGCAGATAAACCTTTACCTTCTAGCTTACCAAGGCCAACTACCATCATCCGAAATGCATCAGCTCCATGACTTGCAAAGTTATGTAGAGGGTGACAAGAGCAGCACCCATGACGATCATTCCAATGCTTCTTATAGTTTTCAAGGGCAGTTACTCCCTTAGCGCATTTGGTCTCGTCAAATCAACAGCGATTAAACATGTTGCGAGCAGCATCTATTGCCTCGTTGATACTAATGTCTGTGACCACAGTAAAATTAATCGCATGGTTTCTAGCTACTTCAACCCTAGATAAGCCCGTGCTATATTCGTGTACAGCAGCATCATGGGGGAACAAGATGTTTCCCATAGGGATAGGGCTTGCTTTTAAGATATTGTAGATAATGTGTCAATGCCTCTGCGCTATTTTCGTAGTATTCAAATAGATGAATTTCCCGACCACATTGCTGGAAGAACCAGATGGCGGTTGAATTGTTATAACCGAGGTCCCAAGCTGTATGGACTGGCACGTTAGCATCATAGTAGATGCTTCTGATGCGTCCTTGGTGCCTAGCTTCAACTATGCAGAGCTCTAGTCAACAATTACGCCGTATTTGAAGTAAAAAAAGCTAGAAATGGACTCTTAATACAAGCTTAAGAAGCTAAAAGTAAAAAACCTTGAGAGAGCCGTCTCCCAAGGTTTTTTACTTAAAAAGTTATGCCGGTTTCTTCCATGCTTTCACCGTTTAGAGCATTTGCAATAATCATCTTTTCTTTTATGATCTGACTCTTAAACTCCATCAATATTTTAATAACTAGCGGCAGTATGAGAATCCTTTTTTCACCCAATT
>VGMA01000130.1 GCA_016866575.1 Chlamydiota bacterium | reverse complement strand
ATCGATAACAGGGGCATAGGGGCTAAGAAGGAAAGGATCAGCTTCTATGATCCCTCTAGTTAAAAAAAACGTACGCACTTTTGCAAGCATTTCTGCTCGCAAAAGTGTAATATCTCTTTGATTAAGCTCTAGCGACGTATTCACAGGTTCTTGTGTCTACTTTGATTTTTTCGCCCGCTTCTACGAAGATGGGGATTTGCACTTCTGCGCCTGTTTCAAGCTTTGCAGGTTTAAGTACGCGTCCGCTTGCTGTATCTCCACGAACTCCCGGAGCTGAATCAGTGATCAAAAGCTCCATGAATGTTGGAGGTGAGATGTCGACTACTTCACCTTTATAGAGAACAACGTCATAAACGATGTCTTCTTTGAGCCACTGTTGGTTTTCTGCGATGATGTCTAAAGGGATTGAAAGCTGATCAAAGCTTGCATCGTCCATAAAGATTGCAGCTTCCCCTTCAATGTAGAGAAGGCGCATTTTCGTCTCTTCAACGTCAGCGATGTCAATTTTTTCCCCTGATTTGAAGGTGCGCTCAATAACGCGCTGGGTTTTGAGGTGTTTTAATTTGACTCTAGTAAAAGCTTGCCCTTTGCCAGGCTTAACCAATTCCACCCCAACTACTGTATAAGGAGCGGACTCGAGCTCTACTTTCATCCCCCCTTTGAGGAGATTGACATCGATTTGCATGTTGAATCCTTATTGCTTTTTATTGGGGCTAGTATGCTCTTTCTTAAGGATAAGTTCAAGGGAATTTGTCAGTCTTTGGAGCTCTCCAAAAGCTCTTGAACCCTCTTTAATTGAGCTTGCAGCTTCACTTAGCGCTTCAACCTCAGATCGAAGATCTTGCTGGACTAGTGCGAGGTTTTTTCTCACATCGGTCAAAAAGGCGGTCTCAGCGGCAACTTCGGTTTTGAGATGATCGATAGTGATAGAGAGCTCTTTATGTTCTAAAGCACTCTCTCTTAGCATGTCCATAGCCGTTTTATGGGCTTCTAATAGACCTGGAAACTGGCTTTTCATAGTCTCTTCAAGCTTATTGATGCTTGATTTAAGTTCGCTATTTTGTGTTTCCAGCAATTGATTGCTTTCTGAGAAGCGGTCATTTTCATCGCCCATTCGATCAACTTCGAAAGACATTCTCTCTGCAGTATCCATAAGTTCGTTTACTGAAGAGCGCAAAGAGTGGTTCGTAGTGATCAATTCTTTACTTACTTTGTCTAATCCGTTAACCTGTTGCTTTAGATCGTAGTAATCGGCGAAATTGCAGATGTAGTATTCCCCTAGGCCCATAACGGGAATAGAGATCGCTGAGCAAGCGATGAGCATAGCGTTAGTGATGATGATGCCAACGACCAAAAAAATGATGGCAGTAACGATTCCAGCTAGCATCACGTAATCTTGCCAATTGAGTGAGACGCGGCAGCAAAGAGGGTAGTCTGGATCAGGATACTTTTCGGGATAATCGAGAATGTCTTCTGGTTCAACGGGAGTTGAAAAATTTTGTATTTGCATAAATAAATTTTAAAGAAGCTGTGAATATTTTAGAAGAAAAAATTATACAACTAGTAGCCGGTGTAATGGAGATCAATCCTTCAATCATCGGAAAGAATTCATCTTTAGTAGAAGATCTTGGTGCAGATAGTTTGGATTGCATCGAAATTTTCTTGAAAGTGGAGAGAGAGTTTTCTATTAAGATCTCAGAAAAAGAGGCGCTTGAATGCTCAAGTATCGAATATCTTGTCAATTTTGTGACAAGCCGCCTACCTTCTTGACTCTAAGAAGGGCATTCTTTATACTCAAAACACTTCAAGAATCGGCATTCGCAAAATCAGAAAATTCGTATCGATCGATCTTTTTACCCCAAGGTTTTGAAGAAGCAAAGGCAAACGTATGGAACATGCAAGAGAACATTGGAGCTCACGGATAGGTTTTTTGATGGCAGCGATTGGTTCTGCTGTCGGACTTGGTCTTTTGTGGAAGTTTCCTTACACAGTAGGTGAAAACGGAGGGGGGCTTTTTTTGATTGCCTACATCCTGGCGGTGGTTTTTCTTGGTGTGCCTCTTTTTATTGCCGAAGTGCTTTTAGGGAAAAAAACGCAAAAATCGGCAGTGCTTGCCTTCAGCTACGTGGCACCTAAGCAGGGAAGCTGGAAAATTGGGGCTTATCTAGGGGTTTTTGCTTCATTTTTGATCATGTCGTACTACAGCGTTATCGCTGGGTGGGGCATGAATTACGTCTTGCTTTCCCTTTCTGGATTTTATACCAATTTGGAAGAAAGAGAAATTGGCAGAGCTTTTTCACTCTTATCGGGCTCGATGAGCATCAGCTTGTTTTGGCATTTTCTTTTTACGTTGATTACGATGGCGGTTGTGTTTACAGGAGTACGTAAGGGAATTGAGTACTGGTCTAAGATCATGGTAAAGATTCTTTTTGTCCTGCTTGTGATTTTATTAGGATTTTCTTTATCGCTTGATGGTCTTAAAGAGGCTCTTTGCTTCATTTTTTATCCCAATTTTGACACCTTTAAAGGTTCAAGCATTCTAGAAGCGGTGGGGCTTGCCTTTTTTACCCTTAGCTTAGGGCAAGGTATTATGATTAGTTATGGAAGCTATGTAGGTGAAAAAGAAGATGTGGTAAAAATGGCAGCGATTGTCGGTTTTTCGGTAATTGTTGTTGCGATGATGGCGGCTGTAATGATTTTCCCGGTAGTCTTTACTTTTGGGCTTCAGCCTGATTCTGGTTTTGGGCTTGTTTTTCAAACGCTTCCTTATCTTTTTGCTAAATTGCCGATGAGCATGCTCATTTCTACACTCTTTTTTGCTCTATTTGTCTTTACAGCGTTGACATCGGCGTTCCCTTTGATTGAGGTAGTAGCAGCTAACCTCATGGAACTTTTTCACATCACACGGCATCGAGCTGCTTTTTTTACAGCGCTAGCTACCTTTGTAGTTGGCATACCAAGTGCTGCAGCTTCAAGCGGGGCGATATTTCCTGAGTGGCAGACACTTTTTTCTTCTAATTTTCTTGTTACAATAGATCGACTTGTTTCTGTCTGGATGATCCCTGTTGCTGGGCTTGTGACCTCTTTGTTTGTAGGTTGGAAGATGGACAAATCGATCAAACAAAAAGAATTTGCGGGCTATGGCGCACTATTTACTATCTGGAATGTCTTCTTGCGCTTTGTGATTCCTTTTCTAATAATCTTGATCATTATTCAAAAAAGCGGTGTACTTCAATGACAAAAAAGGCAAGGGAACATTTTAGTTCCAAAATCGGATTTTTCTTCGCAGCGATCGGCTCTGCAGTAGGTCTTGGCGTATTATGGAAATTTCCGTATATCGTAGGGCAAAACGGGGGGGCTTTATTTTTATTAGCCTACGTAGCTTGTACGATTTTAATTGGCATTCCTGTATTTGCCGCTGAGCTTTTGCTTGGAAGAAAAACGCAAAGAAGTGCTATTGGAGTCTTTTCCCTTTTGATGCCAACTAAACCTTTTTGGAAATTGGCGGGTTGGCTTGGTGTTGTGTCTTCTTTTTTGATCATGTCTTTTTACAGCGTGGTTGCAGGCTG
>VGMA01000129.1 GCA_016866575.1 Chlamydiota bacterium | reverse complement strand
GAATTGATTATAGAGGCGCCTTTGAGCAAATGGCCTCAAAAGAGATGACTACATACTCAAGAGGTCTTACCGCTATTCTTTCAGGAGTGCACGATAGAGAATCTCTATTCACCGCTCTCTATAACCGCCACTGCTACGCTACAACAGGCGAAAGAATTCTTCTTTCGTTTAATATTGCAGGCAAACCGATGGGATCTGAACTTTCATCTACCATGAAACCAGGCCTTCTCTATACTAGATTCATTTCAGGCTACGTAGCAGGCACAGACGAGATCTCTAAAGTGATCGTAATCAGAAATGGTAAAGAGTTCAAATCAATAGAAAATGTCGGTAAAAATTTCATCGAGTTCTCTTTTGAAGATAGTGATCCTTATGATAAGCACCTTCTATCTTCTAAAGATGAAGCAAGCATGCCTTTCATTTATTACTATCTTAAAGTGATCCAGAAGAACGGTCACGTTGCGTGGGCATCTCCAATTTGGATTGACTACACAAAAGAAGAGAAAAACGAAGGCGCTAAAAAAGCTAAGAAAAAAGCTTAACCTATGAAAAGCACAGCTTTTATAAAGCTGTGCTTTTCTTCTTATAGATTTCTATTTAAATCCTGTAATGCTCTCAATACCCTTTTAGAAGTTGGATATTTAACCATAAAATTTCTTGCGCTCAAATCCCCAATATTTTCGTTTCTTACTAAATATAGCTGCATGATTTGATGAGCTGATATGTCTGCTTTTGCATAAGGATAAGTAAAAGAAGAGCTGCTAAGGCAATCTCTTGCTAGTGAACTCATCCTGCGAAGTTGATGTTTTGTCATATCTTTATGGCTTAGTTTGAATTCGATCATCTCTTGAACGATCATCAATTGCTCTAAATCTTTAGCAACAGCTATACGTGCTTTGAAGGCATCCACTTCATCACTACATCTACAAAAATCGATGAAAAAATTTACAATGAGCTCACCAAAGAGCCACATAATTTTGTACACTGTCTTGCCAAAATCACAAGAATATTCAGCAGGATCTACGCTTATAGCGTCTTGAGTTAGAGAAGAAATAGCTGTTATAGACATAAAAAAATTTCACCAAATTATTAACTTTTAAAAAGATAGCGAATAGTCACGATAAAATTACAGCTAAATCTTAAAACGCTCAATATCTGCTAGACAAACTCTAAACATCAATTTATACTCCGGTTATGCCTAGCAAAATACTTTTAGCATCTTTGGTCTTATCGAGCTTTTCTCTTTTAGCGAATTCAAAAGATTACAGACAAATTTCTTATCTTATATCGACAGAGCAACACGAAAAAGCTTTAGATGCATACTTGGCCATCTATGAAGAAAAAGGTCGTCACGACTTTCAGGTATTAGAGCATCTTGGCTCTACGATCATTGAAAAAGGGGCAGAAAGTCAAGATCCTGAAGATCAAATGTTAAGTCTTTACGGAATGAGCATCTGCGGATCCATAGCCGGTAACCACTTATTGTACTCATTTCTCAAAAGTCCCAATGCCATGGTGCAAGCCGCTGCCTTGCAACTTGTTTCACAAATGTTTGACGATGAGTCTGAAAAGATATTACTAAAGGCTCTTAATTCTCCATTTTTTATGATCCGCATGGAGGCGCTTTTTCATTTAGCCGCGAGAAGAAGCAGCAAAACCTTTGAACAAATCCAATCGATTCAAAGTCTTGTTCCCCGCTTTTTTCATCCATATTTTGCCGATTTTTATGCGCTTGATCGTTCAGAGTGCTCGCTAGTTGAACTTAAAAAAATGGTCTCCGATAGCCGCGAAGAGATGCGCATCAGCGCCCTTTTAGCGATACTCAAATATGGAATGGAAGATCTTCGCTACGTGATTTCACCTATTTTATCCCAAACAAACCCTATTGAATTAGAAACTGTCGCTTTTACTTTGGGTATAATGAAGGACATGTCGAGTGTAGAAAATTTGAAAAAGCTCACCGATTTTCCTCAAACAGAAGTCCGTTTAAGTGCATTATTCGCACTTTGCAAACTTGGCTATAGCGATTATCAATCACCTATTGAAGCACTTGCCAAGAAAAGAAACCTATTTGCCATTTCAATACTAGGTCAACTCAATTTTGGCTCACAGACTCTCATTGCACTTCTACAAGATGAAGAAGTAACAGTAAGACTTTCTGCCACTCTTTCTCTTCTTAAGCAAAGAAATCCTGTAGTGATGCCTTATCTACTTGATCTTTTCGACATCAATAGAAATACAACCTGCCTTCTTCCTGTTTATTCGTCAGGAAGAACAATGTCATACTGGCAACTCGTTCCTGCTAAAAGCATTACAAACCCTACAGCTAAGAAAAACTGCATAGCTTTCACTTCGATGTTTTTAGAAAATCTTCTACCTGAAGCTCTTGAACTAGGTGAAAAACCCTTCATCCAATTATCTAGTGCTCTATTTGCTAAAAGACAAGATTGGCTGGTTCCTAAAATTGTTAGGCTTTTAGAAAATCTTCAAAGTCCACTGGCTATTGAGCTATTAAAAGAAAAATCTGAGCTTCTAGGCGCCCCTCTGATTCGTGCATATGCCAATTTAGCTTTGTTTCGCATAGGTCAAGATACAAGCAGCAAAGAAATGCTTATCAAATGGCTTCTTAGCGAGAAAAAAACGGAAATGATCCGCTTTCGTCCTATGATGGAAGAAACCTTATCGATCGCTCAAGAAGAGCCCTCGTATCAACTTACTCCTGAAGAAACTTCCGGATTCTTAATTGAAGCACTAGATGCTTTGTCTCAAAAGCGAGATGAGAAAAATATTATCTATTTGCTTACCTTGATGAAAGATGGCCATCCTAAAAACCGATTCACTTTAGCCGGCCTTTTACTTAGGTCTTTAAGGTAGTGAATCATCCCTATTTTTGCTGTTAAGTTTTCTTAAGAAGTCTTTTACTTTTTTCTCTAAAAGATTTAAGATTTTTTGCTTATGCGACACTTACCATTTATTTGCCTTTTGCTTTGTTTTGGCCTCTATGCAGAAAAAACAGAGCTCCAAGAAGATGAAATCACAATCTTGCTAGAAGATCCTGTGTATACAGATGGAGTGCTCACTTCCGATAAAGGAGTTTGTGTAAAAGCTCCAGGAATGAAAATCCAGGCAAGAAAAATCGAATACATTCGTAAAGAAACAGCTGAAGGTCTTGTACACAAATTGTCAGCCTTTGGGGACCTACTAGTCGATTTCAATAATCGAATCTATGTTGGAGACTCTGTAGATTACGACTTTATCACCCAATCAGGTTATGTAACAAATGGCGTTACATGTATCGATCGAGTGTTTGTGGGAGGAGAAAAACTTGAATTCCATAAAGACAAATCGATCACAATGCAAAATCTTTATGCAACTACCAATCCAAATAAAAACTCCCTTTGGAGTGTAGAAGCTAAGAGCGCAACTCTCGATAAAGATCAAGTTCTTAAAACGGAAGACATTACAGTAAAAGCGGGACAGACCCCTGTCTTCTACGTCCCATTCTACAAAACCAAATTCAAATCCGATGACAATTCCCCTTTCCGCTACAACGTATTATGGGAATCAGGTCAAGGACCTATGGTCTCAGCTAGAGCTCGTTTATACTCAACAGATGCCCTAGAGCTTTTTGGCAGACTTGATTATAGAATCAAACGGGGCT
>VGMA01000128.1 GCA_016866575.1 Chlamydiota bacterium | reverse complement strand
TTATACTCTAGAAGAGACGGCAGCTTATCTGATTGGAAAGAATTTCATAAAATTCAAGGCAAATACAAAGAGATCTTAAGAGGTATATCGCATAAAGATAAAGAAAGAGCTTCTATTCTAGCTTCTATTCTAGCTACTTACAGATCTGAAATGGAAGAATTTTTTGAACGTGCCAAGCAAAGAGAAGTAAAACCTTCAACTGATTTAGTTAGATCAGAGAGGGATTATACCTTGACTGAAAAAAAATTCATCGAAGTTCACAAAAAAGCTCTTGATACCCAATTTGAACGCGAAGAAAAGTTACTCAATAGAATCTGGGATGCAATTTCTATTACTGACTCTACTAGAATAAAGGAATTATTACACCTTTATTCCATAAAACCAATAGATTATGAGAAATTAAGAGAAGAATTATCTACTGAAGCTTGGTATAAATTTAATGCTTGTCAAGATGAAGATGCAGCCCTCAGTTTTACTGAAGATTATGAGCTTCGTGTTTTTAATATGATAGAATCCATAGATCAGCAAATAAATGAGCAGGTTTCAGCTTTTATTAGAGAAAACAGATCCAAAAAAATCGAGCAAAGTCCGATTGTATCAAAGCTCATGAGTAAATGTATGCGTGATATAGCAAAAAATGGCTCGGATTTTGCCACTAAAAGCCGTTATATAGATAAGCTTTTGTCCCTTGATGACAACCTTTTAGTATTAGAAAAAGACTTTCTCACCCCTTCGATGGAAAAAATTTTAGATCTTCTTCCAAATCTTAAATCTAGAATATGTCTATCTATTATCAATATCTATGAACAAATGAAAGAGGCAATCGTTGCTAAAATCAAAAGCCAGCCTGACAACTTGGAAGAAACTATACTTTCATATAAAGAAATTCTAGATAACCATATCGCAAAGGCTATTGATCAAAACAACAGCGATTTTGGATGTCCAATAGATTGGCAAGCAACATATCTTGATAAATGTGCTCTTGATCCTTCAAAAAAACCTATAATTATTCACCAAACTTTTGAGCAAGTTCATAAAGAGATTGCCTCTCAAGATACTATCTATCAATATGTAACCAATAAAAAAGTTCTATTATCAGAAATTAAAAAAACGCTAACATCTGAATTAAAATCACATATTTGGACTTTACTTCCAAATCTTTCCCCTTATCTTCATTTTCACATATTAAAATTAGCTTTTGATAATCCCAATTTAAGAATATTTTACAATCTTATAGATGATTATGATCAGTTTATTGATAATTATAATCATATTGATTTTACTAGTGAAATTTTTGAAGACTGGATGAGATATCTCGACACAAGATTACCAGAGATCATCTCTTTATTTAAACAAGAAACAGTAACAGAAATCGAGCATTTTACAAGCCTTGTTCATGATTTTCCAGAAGATCAAACAGAAATGCTTGAATTTCTCAACAACCGAAAAGCAGAATTAAATGCGCTTCCATCATTAAACTCTAGCGATATAGAAATCGCAATTCAAGAATATAGAGATGCATATTGTCAAAAATCGATATTAGAAAATTATGTTAGCGAAACTAAGTGCAAGCTTTCAAATAATTATAATGAATTTACACTCTCTTCATTAAAAAAAATATTTAATCTGCTAAAGCAAGACCATTTCCTAAGCAATTCCCTGCTATCATTAGTTATAACTGAGTTATATGAACCAAAAGATCATATATTGAATGGGTCGTTGAATCAAGAGCGATACTTTTACAAGTTTGCGGCTCAATACCAACAGACTTTTATGGCAACTTTAGAAGAGAAAGAACGCTATCTTGAAGAAAAAATCGCTCATTATTTAAACGGTATAGATCCAAATGGTCATAATGTTCAAACAGGAATAGAAACTCTAATAGCAAAAGCAGATCATAAGCTCTCTATCTCTGAAAATGCTGAAACATCCCTTGTCATTCTGGAAGAATTTTTCAATGATCTACAAACATATCTACAAGTAAGCGCGGGATTAGAAAATTCCTATGAGCTTGAAGAAGCAATAGAGGATCAAAAAAACATACTTATAGATTCAGATTGGCAATCATTAAGTTATGCCTATGATGTATTTAGACAAATCCTTCCAGATAGTAGCGAGCAATTTGTTGATTTTGAACATCTTAAAAATCAATACTTTACTCGTTATAAAGATTTGGGAGCAGAATATTATCCAACCTATCTTTATGTAAACCAGTTTATGGAAACTGGCACGGTCGAATTATTTTTACGCGATCGAGAAATTGCATCAGCTCAAAAGGCGTTATTGCAAGAATACCAGACTGAAGTGGAAAATTTTCTTATAGACCTAGAATTGAATCATTCCGAAGTAGCTAAAAAAGTAGCTTACAAAAGAAACATGATTCAAGAAAGAAGCTTTAGTGACTTATTAGAAACAGATAGAACAACGTTTATTCAACTTCGTTCTAGAACACTGAATTCTAGAGAAGATTGGATCAGATTTACTGATATTCAAAGCCGCCATCGAAGCATATTACAAGAAATACGTAAAGACTATTTGCCCTATACATTTTATGAGGACAAACCTTTACTACTCCCTTCATGCCATCTCGATGAACACGATATACAAACGGCCAATAGAGAAAAAGAAGCTGTTAATAGCTATGTCCTTGAAATGGGCTTGTTTTTAAAAGAATTAGAAGAAGCGCCTATTATTCGAAGCCACGAGCTGAATCTGCTACCTGCTGAAATACTAGGAGAAGTTCCTGAGGTAGATCTTAGCTTCAATACAGACGAAAGAGTGTATGATTTGAATGTAAGGGATATCGCTAACCTAGATATAGCGCGTATATTTGATTCGGTAAGCAGCCGAATAAAACACTATGTCACTAGATTTCATAATCAAGATTTAGAAATCGTAGAAAGAAGATTAGAAGCGCTTAAATGGAGCTATACTTCTGAGCTTATTTCTGAAGATCAGTTTGTAGAGCAGCTTCAGGAATTAGATACCCACTACAGCCCAAAAACCTTATTTGAAAAAAATTGGACTTGGCTTACCGACTTTAATGGCACAGGTAATCTTTTTGAAGTTATTCTGCAAGGAGCTTTAAAAATCTTAGCTTGGGCTACTATTGTCTTTCCATTGATAGTGGTAGCGATAATGTCTCCTATACACTATGGCAATTCAATACCGGTTGCGGAAAATTTAAACCCCTTATTTTCTCACATACGTAGAGAAAATCGGTAAAAGTATCAAAAACGCCCCAGATGATCTGGGGCGTTTTATTTTAATAAGTAAACCGATCTAAATAATAAAGCGTATTTGCTTCCAATGATACAGCTTGATGGATTGGATAGATCAAACCTTTTTCCTTAATATTTTTTCTTAGACGGAAGCTTTTAGCCTTTTCAGGTGAATCAAGAGTTAAAACGGTCTGTTTTTTAGCAAAGATACCCATTTTCAAAATTCTTTGCTTTCTCCAGCTAAGATCTACTTCGATATCCTTGAACTGGATCTTACTGAATGTACCGCACGGGATATCTTTAGGAAGACATGGTAGAAGATGTAATGTAGAACCCTTAAGATCAATAAAACATTTTTTGATGAGATAGTACCAATGCCCAAAGAGATCAAAAGGGATAACACCTTTTTTGACCTTATTTTTGAAAACATTTTGGTGCATTCGATCTTCTAAAGTTGGGACAAAAAGATCATAAAAGCTGATTGAAAACATCTC